>CAZKSP010000058.1:0-11809 GCA_964555385.1 uncultured Chitinophagaceae bacterium | reverse complement strand
CTCTATGCCATCTTCAACAACACCGCCGACGCCGACCGCCGCGATGAGTCGCCACTGGTGACCGTGCCCTGGGAGCCAGTTGATGCCAAGCGGCAGCCGCTGGAACATGAGCTGGCAGAAATCGTGGCGGCGGTGCCGCAGATGAAGGCGACCACACCGCGGAAGCAGCCCCAGCCGACTGGTGAGCCGCCAGAACTGCGACCACTCCGAAAGCATGTCGACGGCCTGCGGCGGCGGATCGAGGCGGTCAAGCCGGTCACCGTGCCGGTGATGGCAGAGCTTGCCGGTGACAAGCGGCGGGTGACCAAGCTGCAGTACCGGGGCAACTGGCAGGATCTCGGCCCCGTTGTCAAAGAGATGACGCCGGCGGTGTTTCCTGAGCCAGAACTGGCCGCTGACCAGCCGCTTGATCGGCTCGCCCTGGCCCGCTGGCTGGTGAGCCCAGCCAATCCGCTGACTGCCCGCGTTGTCGTCAACCGGCTCTGGGAACGGCTCTTTGGCATCGGCATCGTCGCCACCAGCGAAGAGTTTGGCAGCCAAGGGGAACTGCCGAGTCACCCCGAACTGCTCGACTGGCTGGCCAGCGAGCTGATTGCCAACGGCTGGGATCTCAAGTCTCTGCAGCGGCTGATCGTGACGAGCGCGACCTATCGACAGTCGTCAAAGCCGACCGAGGCGTTCTTGGCCCACGATCCCGAGAACCGTCTGCTGGCTTGCGGCCCCCGGGTGCGGCTCTCAGCCGAGGTGATTCGCGATCAGGCTTTAGCAGCAGCCGGGCTGCTCTCGAGCAAGAAGGGCGGGCCGAGTGTCCATCCCCCGCAGCCCGACCTCGGCCTGCGGGCCGCCTTTGGCGGCGGCATCGACTGGAAAACCAGCACCGGTGAAGACCGTTACCGGCGGGCCATCTATACAACCTGGCGGCGAAGCAACCCCTACCCGGCAATGGCCACGTTTGATGCGCCGAGCCGTGAGGTCTGCACGATCCGTCGGCCCCGCACCAACACGCCGCTCCAGGCGCTCGTCACCCTCAATGACCCGGCCTTTGTCGAGGCCGCCCAAGGACTGGCCCGACGCATGGTCAGCGAGGCCGGCCCCACCGACGCCGACCGGGCTAGCCGAGGTCTGCGACTGGTGCTGGCCCGGCAGCCACGGCCCGAAGAACTGACCAGACTGGTGCAGCTCTACAAAGACTCACTGGCCGAGTTCACTGCGGACGCTGCCATGGCCAAGGCGATGGCAACCGACCCACTCGGGCCACTGCCCGCTGAAATACTCAATCGCTACGACGGCGACGCGGCCCGGGCCACCACCGACCTCGCCGCCTGGACGGTTGTAGGCAACGTGCTGCTCAACCTCGATGAAACCTTCATGTGTCCGTAAGAAACAAATTTTTCATAAGGAGCCTGCATCAAATCACCGCCCCCCTGAAGATTCTGCATGGAATTGAATGGGTGAGGGGCGTCGGAACCAGGCCGCACTTTCAATACGCCAAGTCAGTTGCAGAGACCACACCATGAATCCACTTCTGGAACACAAACTGCTCGCCACCCGGCGGCATCTGCTCGGCAGCATGGCTGGCGGCATCGGGGCGATCGCCTTGGCCGATCTGCTTGCCGCCAACACCGCCCGGGCTGCCACACCGCTACCCTCGCCTGCCGATCCGCTGCTTGCTCGGCCGCCGCAGTTTGCCCCGCGGGCCAAGCGGATGATCGTGATTCACCTCACCGGCTCGCCGCCGCACCTTGACCTCTATGACCACAAGCCAGAGCTGGTCAAACACGACGGAGAGGACTGCCCGGCCGAGACCATCGCCGGCAAAAATTTCGCCTTCACCAAGGGGACACCCAAGCTGCTTGGCACGCCACGGAAGTGGCAGCGATGTGGTGCCAGCGGCATGGAACTCTCCGATGCCATTCCGCATCTGCACCAGGTGGCTGACAAGCTCTGCCTGGTGCGGAGCATGCATACCGACCAGTTCAACCATGCCCCGGCCGAACTGATGGTCTACACCGGCAGCCCGCGAGCGGGCCGGCCGAGCCTGGGCAGCTGGGTCACCTACGGTCTCGGCAGCGAGAATGCCAACCTGCCCGGCTTTGTGGTGCTGATCTCCTCCGGCGTGCAGCCCAATGGCGGCACCAGCAGCTTTGGGTCCGGCTTTCTGCCGAGCGTTTACCAGGGCGTGCAGTGCCGCTCGAAGGGCGACCCGGTGCTCTATGTTTCGAACCCGCCCGGCATGGATCGGCAATTGCGGCGAAAGAGCCTTGATGCCCTCAACGACCTCAACCGGATGCAGGCCCGCGAACTCGGCAACCCCGAGACGGTGACCCGGATCGCCCAGTACGAACTGGCCTATCGGATGCAGGCCAGCGTGCCGGAGGTGATGGACATCTCACAGGAGTCGCAGCAGACACTGGAGGCCTATGGGGCCACCCCGGGTGGGGCGAGCCTGGCCAACAACTGCCTGCTGGCCCGCCGCCTCGTTGAGGACGGAGTACGGTTCGTGCAGCTGTTCGACTGGGGCTGGGACTTTCATGGCACCGGCCCGAATGAAGACATCCGTGATGGCTTGACCAAGAAGGCTGCTACCTTCGACAAGCCAGCAGCAGCCCTGATCAAAGACCTCGACCAGCGGGGCCTGCTTGATGAAACCCTGGTGCTCTGCACAGGCGAGTTTGGCCGCACACCGTTCCGTGAAGGCCGGACGTCCGGTGGCGGCATTCTGGGCCGTGACCACTATCCCGACTGCTATTCGATCTGGATGGCCGGCGGCGGAGTGAAGGGGGGGCTGACCTATGGGGCAAGCGACAACCTCGGCTTCAAGGTGGGCGAAAATCCGGTGCACATCCACGACCTGCAGGCGACGCTCTTACACCTGCTCGGCTTTGACCACACCAAGCTCACCTATCGCTTCCAGGGCCGTGATTTCCGGCTGACCGACGTACATGGGGAGGTCGTCCATGCCCTGCTCGCATAAATCGTAAGCGAACACCAGTTGGTGACATAACCCCTAAGGCTTTTTCCTTTACAGATTCACTGCTTCTCATGAACGATCTCAACGGCACCATGTCGCGGCTCTCATTGCTCCTCCCCGCTCGACGCCACTATCTGCTGCCATGGCTTCTGATCGGCATCGCTGTGGCGTTACCAGCCGGACGCATCGTGGCAGCAGAGTCGGCTCCCCAGACACCGGTCAGCTACGTCCGTGACGTGCTGCCGATTTTCCAGGCCAACTGCCAAGGCTGCCACCAGCCGGCCAAGGCCGAGGGCGACTATCTGATGACATCAGTCGCCCAGCTTGCTGCCGCTGGTGAATCGGGGGCTGCCGGCATCGTGCCAGGCAAGCCGGCCGAAAGCTATCTGATCGATCAAATCAAACCTGATGCCGACGGCCATGCCGAAATGCCCAAAAACGGCAAGGCCCTGACGCCGGCTGAGATTGAACTGATCACCCGCTGGATTGTCGCTGGCGCTCAGGATGACACACCGGCAACTGCCGGCCAGAAAATCGATGCCGACCATCCGCCGATCTACACCCGGCAGCCGGTGGTAACAAGCATCGACTTCTCGCCTGACGGCTCGTGGCTGGCCGTCACCGGTTTTCATGAGGTGCTGCTCTTCGCGATTACCGCTGACACCACCGTGCCGACCGCACCAGCCAAACGCTTGGTTGGTCTCTCTGAGCGGGTTGAGCGGGTGCGGTTTTCACCCGATGGCAGCCGGCTGCTGGTCACTGGTGGCAATCCTGCTCGCATGGGCGAGGTGCAAATCTGGAACGTCGCTGACGGCAGCCTTGAACTGTCGGTGCCAGTCAGCTTCGACACTGTCTATGGCGGCTGCTGGTCGCCCGACGGCAAACTGGTCGCCTTCGGCTGCACCGACAACACCCTGCGGGCCATCGACGCGACCACCGGTGAGCAGGTGCTCTATCAAGGCGCCCATGAAGACTGGGTGCTCGACACCGTGTTCGCGCCGAAGGGAGACCATCTGGTCTCGGTCGGCCGGGACATGACCGTCAAGTTGACTGAGTTGGCAACAGAACGCTTCATTGACAACATCACCTCGATTACGCCGGGAGCCCTGCGAGGCGGCCTGTCAGCAGTCGATCGGCATCCGACACTTGATCACATCGTCGCCGCCGGGGCCGACGGCACGCCGCGGGTCTATCGGATTCACCGCCATGCCAAGCGGGTGATCGGTGATGACGCCAACCATATCTTTCCGCTCTTTCCGCTACAGGGTCGGGTGGCTGATCTGCGATTCTCACCCGATGGCAAACAGGTGGCCGCCGTCGGCGGTCTCGACGGCCGCGGGGAGTTGGTCGTTGCCAGCTACGGCCTGACGGACGATGTGCCGCCGAAAATCCTCGACATCATGGCCAAGGTGCCGGGTGATCCTGGCAACCGGCGCGGTGGTAAGCGGACTGAGGCCGAGTGGCAGACCTTTGATGAATTCCGTAACCAGTCGACCGCCAAGCTGGCGGCAGTCGAAATGCCCGAGGCTATCGCCTATGCCGTTGCCTTTCATCCGACGTCGGGTGAAGTTGCCGTCGCTGGTGGTGACGGCATCGTGCGGTTCTTCAAGGCCGATTCCGGCGCGCCGACCCGGCAATTCGCCGTCGCCCCAATCGCCGCGACCGAGACCGACGCCAAGGGGCTGCCACTGCCCTGGCCGCCCGAGCCATCAGTTGAGCCCGAAGCACCGCCTGCTGACCGGGTGGTGGCAATCAAAGTTGAACCACAGGCAGTCGAACTGGCCGGACCATTCGCCTCCATCCAACTGGTGGTGACCGGTACGCTGGCCGGGGGCGGCACGGTTGATTTGACCCGCAGTGTCAACGTCACGCCGCCCGCCAACGGGCAATCGGCTGTCGGCCTAGTGGAGATCAGTGGGACTGGGCTTATTCGGCCGCTGGCCGACGGGAGCGGCAGCCTGGTGCTGACCCTCACTGGCCCGAACCAGGCCTCCGAAACCACCGCTCGGTCTGCGAGTGTCAGCCTGCCCGTCTCAGTTGTCGGCAGCGGCAGCCTGCCGCCGGTCGACTTCATTCGCGACGTCAATCCAGTGCTCTCAAAACTCGGTTGCAACCAGGGCACCTGCCATGGGGCGGCCAAGGGTAAGAACGGCTTCAAGCTGTCGCTGCGGGGCTACGACCCACTGGTTGATGTGCGGGCCTTCACCGATGACCACGGCAGCCGCCGGGTCAATCTCGCCAGTCCGGACGACAGCCTGATGCTGCTGAAGGCCTCGGCCACGGTGCCGCACACCGGCGGCCTGCTGACCCGGCCGGCTGACGCCGACTATCAGTTGATCCGACGCTGGATTGCCGAGGGCGGTGATCTGAATCGGGCGACGGCCAAGGTCACGGCAATTTCGGTGAGCCCCGCAGCGGCGCTGATCGCCAAGCCGGGTGGCCGCCAACAGTTCCGGGTGGTGGCCACCTACGCCGACGGCAGCCAGCGGGATGTCACCCGGCACGCCTTCCTGGAAAGCGGTAATGGCGAGGTCGCCACGGTTACCTCTGATGGGCTGGCGACCGCGATCCGCCGGGGCGAGGCACCAATCCTCGTTCGCTATGAGGGCAGCTATGCCGCCGTCACGCTAACGGTGATGGGGGATCGAGAAGGGTTTGTCTGGCAGCAGCCCGAGACCTGGGGTCCGATCGACGAACTGGTGGCCGCGAAGTGGCAGGCAATGCAGATCGCCCCAGCACCATTGGCGACCGACCTTGAGTTTCTGCGGCGGATTACGCTCGACCTGACTGGCCTGCCGCCGACAGCTGAAGCCGCCCGCCGATTCGCGGCCGATCGCCGCGACACCCGAGTAAAGCGAGCCGAGCGAGTGGCGGAACTGATCGGCTCGGACGGCTTCATCGAACACTGGACCAACAAGTGGGCCGATTTGTTGCAGGTGAATCCCAAGTTTCTCGGCAAGGAGGGCGCCGAAGGGCTGCGTGGCTGGATCCGTGAACAGGTGGCTGGCAACACGCCCTACAACGACCTCGCCCGGTCAATCATCACCGCCAGTGGCTCCAACCGCGAGAATCCAGCTGCGGCCTACTACAAGACCTTGCGGGATCCGCTGGAGACCATGGAGAACACCACGCACCTGTTCCTCGGCGTGCGGTTCAACTGCAACAAGTGCCACGACCATCCGTTTGAACGCTGGACCCAGGACCAGTACTACGAGACGGCCGCCTCGTTTGCACGGGTGAGCCTCACTCGTGATCCCGAAAGTGGTGACAAAAAAATCGGTGGCACGGCAGTGGAGGGGGCCAAGCCACTCTATGAGATCGTCGGCGATGCCAAGACTGGCGAGGTCACCCACGAGCGAACCGGCAAGCCGGTCGATCCGGTGTTTCCCTTTGCATGCGATTATGAGGCGCCGGCGGAGGCCACCCGGCGGCAGCAGTTTGCTGCCTGGCTAACCTCAGCAGACAATCGCTACTTTGCCCGCAGCTATGTCAATCGGCTCTGGGGCTATCTGTTCGGGGTCGGCATCATCGATCCGATCGATGACATCCGGGCGGGAAACCCGCCGACCAACCCGGCACTCCTCGACTATCTGACCGAGCGGTTCATCGCCAGCGGCTTTGACACGCGGGCGATTCTCGCCGAGATCTGCACCAGCCGGGTCTACGGCCTGTCAATCGAAACCAACCGGTTCAATGAAGACGACACGATCAACTATTCCCACGCGTTGCCCCGGCGGCTGCCGGCAGAGACGCTCTATGACGCCATCCATGCCGTCGTCGGCTCACCCTCGCGATTCCCCGGCTATCCCGAGGGCACCCGAGCGGCTGAACTACCGGAGGTCACCAGCAACCTTGGCCGTGGTTTCCTGCAGACCTTTGGCCGGCCGGCCCGCGAAAGTGCCTGTGAGTGCGAACGGGCTGAGGGCATGGCGCTTGGCCCGGTGATGGCGCTGGTCAGCGGACCGGTGGTCGGTGATGTCCTGGCCGATCCGAAAAGCGAACTGGCGCACCTGGTCGCCAGCCAGCCTGACGACGGCCAGTTGATTGAGGAGGTCTTCTACACGATTCTGGGCAGGCCGAGCCGGCCGGCCGAGGTGGCTGCTGTCCGGCAGATGATGGAAGAAATCGCCGTTGACCATGGGGCGTTGCAGGCTGAACTGGCCACCGCCGAGGCCAGCTGGAAGCTCGAAAAGCAGCGGCTTGAACAGCTTCGGCTCGACCGGATTGCCGAGGTTTCCTCAAGACTGATAGCTGCCCAGACCGCGTATGAGCCCGAGCGGCAGAAACTGCAGCAGCAGCGGGCTGACAAGATTGCCGCCGCTATCGCCGCCCTTGAGACCTACCACAAAGATACCGATGCCCAGCAGGCCGCGTTCAAGGCTCTCGTCGAGAAAGCTGCGGCATGGCAGGTAGCCTGGCCCGAAAGCCTGTCATCGAAAGCCGGAGCGACGCTGACCACACTCGCTGATGGCTCGGTGCTTGTCACCGGCAAGGCGGGCGTGGAGACGACGACACTCACCGCAAGGATTGAGCCGAACCAGCTCGGTACGCTCTCGGCAATCCGGCTGGAGACGATTCCCGATAGCCGCCTGCCGCGGGCCGGCGCCGGCCGGGCTCCCGACGGCAACTTTGTGGTCACTGAAGTCATCCTCGAACTGGCGACCGCCAGCAGTCCCGAAAAGCTGAAGCGAATCGTCCTCCATCGACCGCAGGCCGATTTTGCTCAGGCCGGCGGCAGGTACGATGCGAAGTATGCGATTGATAACGATGTAGCCAGCAACAACCGCGGCTGGGCTGTCAGCAATAAGACAGGCGAAAATCACTGGGCGATCTTCGAAGCGAAAGAACCAGTCGCGGTGACTGAGCCAATGATCGCCACGGTCAAAATTGAACAGCGGTTCAATGGCGGCAAGCATGCTCTCGGCCGGTTCAGGATTTCGTTCACCGACACCAAAGGGCCACTGCCGCTTGGCGTGTCAGCCCGAGCGGTAGAACTGGCAGCCAAGCCAGCCAACCAACGATCAGGAGCGGAGCAACGTGAATTCGCTGCCTTGATTGCCCGTGAAGATCCCCAGTGGCAGAAGCGATCGGCAGCATTGGCAGCGGCGATAAAGCCGGTACCCCGTGACCAGAAGATTGTCGCACTAGAAGCAGAGCAAGCCGATGCCGAGAAACCGGTGCTGGACGATCCCGACCTGGTCCGGCTGCGGTCCGATGTCGAGCAGAGCGGCCGGCAGCTGAAAAACCAACGGCTCACTGCCATCCAAGATCTGGCGTGGGCACTGATCAACTCACCCGCCTTCTTTTTCAACCACTGATCATTCACCTGTTCGTCTACCATCAAGACCGTTCCACCATCCATCTAAAGGAACCCACTCATGCTCGTTATTCCCGGACGCCCCGGCAAGGATCTTTGTGATGCCAACCTCGGCACCAGTCGCCGGGCCCTGCTGCGGGCCGGCTCAATCGGCCTGTTCGGCATTTCGCTTCCGAATCTGCTGCGGCTTGAGGCGGCTGCCAAGGAGATGAAGCCTGAACTGGCCCACCAGGGCGGTCCCGGCTGGGGCCGGGCCAAGAGCGTGGTGATGGTCTATCTGCAGGGTGGGCCAAGCCACATCGATCTCTGGGACCCCAAGGAGAATGTGCCCGACAACGTCCGCAGTAGCTTCAAGAGCATTTCCACCAAACTGCCCGGGGTTCAGTTCACTGAGAACCTGCCAAAGCTTGCTGGGATCAACGACCGCTTTACCCTGATCCGGTCGATGAACTACACGCCCAACGGGCTGTTCAATCACACCGCCGCGATCTATCAGATGATGACTGGCTACACGACCGACAAGGTCAGCCCGTCGGGCCAGCTTGAGCCGCCAAACGCCAAGGACTTTCCCAACTTTGGCTCAAACATCATCCGCCTGCGGCCGTCGGAACAACCCATGCTGCCCTTCGTGATGCTGCCGCGGCCGCTGCAGGAAAGCAACGTGGTCGGCAAGGGCGGCACGGCCGGCTTCCTCGGCCGTGACTTCGATCCTTACACGCTCTATCCCGACGGCGACGACATGGACATGCGGAAGATGAGCCGCATCCGAGTCGAGGATCTCAAGCTGCGGACGGATGTCTTTGCCAAGCGGCTTGAGCGGCGGGCACGGCTGCGGGAGTTGATCGACGGCACGATGCCCGAAATCGACAAGGCGGTGGCTGACTACAGGCTCGATAGTTATTACGAACAGGCCTTGGGCCTGGTGATCTCCGGCCGGGCCCGTGAGGCCTTCGCCTTGGAGCGAGAGCCGGCAAAACTCCGCGATAGCTATGGCCACAACACTTTTGGCCAGAGTCTGCTGTTGGCCCGTCGGCTGGTCGAAGCGGGCACCCGGGTGGTCGAGGTGATCTGGCCCAAGGTGGCCAATTCAGACAATCATTCCTGGGATCATCACGTCGGCCTCGACAAGCGGATGAAGGATCAGTCGGCACCGATGCTTGACCAAGGCCTGTCAGCCTTTCTGGCCGACATGGACGAACGTGGACTGCTGGAAGACACGCTGGTGGTGGCGGTCGGTGAATTTGGCCGCTCGCCGCAGAAGGGGGTCAGTACCTCGGGCAATGGCAACTCGGCTGACGGCCGCGACCACTGGCCCTACTGCTTCACGGCCCTGATGGCCGGCGCCGGCACTCGTCGCGGTTTTGTCTACGGCAAGAGTGATGCCACCGCCTCAGCTCCGCTGGAGGACCCGGTCCATCCGACCCAGCTGCTGGCGACGATCTACCACGCCTGTGGTATCGATCCTGAGACGATCGTCTACAACCATCTCAACCAGCCCCGCGAACTGGTCAAAGCCCAGGCGGTGACAGGGCTGTTTGGTGCCTGACGCAGTGTCGACCAAGCGGCTGCTTCTCGCTATTTTTCGGAGGAAAGTTCCAACACGAACGGTGCCATGCCAGCGGTGATTTCGACTGTCAGGCCGCTCGTGTCCGGATTGGCATACCGTTCGGGAACCACACGCTTGTAATCCCGATCACTGAAAGCCATCGCGGTTTCGGCTACAGCCCCATCCTCACTATTTTTTTCGGCCTCGGCAGCCATTTTTTCCGCCTGCTTCGCGGCGTTTGCTGTCAGTTCCATCTTGGTCACGACAACCTTGTAACGGCCCGGTTTGGCACCGTCCTTCCCGCCGTACGTTGCCAGCACGAACCTCCCGGCCGCGTCCGTCACCGCATTGGCAGGCCGCCCACCGGCCTCGGGAAAGAGCATGACGCTTGCCCCCTCGAGGGGTTCAGCATCGATGGTGACAGTGCCTTCAACCGGAACCCGGGCGGCCCGGCGGTAACCACAGCCACCTCCCACGACGAGAGCCGTGAACAGAAAAACGGAAAGCAACCGAAAATGGAATTCCATAGCAGACGAAATCCTTGGAAGGCCGTAGCGAACAGACTCACTCCCTAACGGACATGAATCAACGACACACAATCAGTTTTTCAGGCTCGACACCCGCTTAAAGGGAATCAGATTGCAGCACCACACTAGAGATTGGCCACCTTGCCATCGGCCCGACAGCCGAGCACCTGTAGCGCAGTGTGATCAACGTCCTCATTGAGTCCGCGGACCGACCCATCTCCCATCAGAAAATTGATAGCGCCAGGATGCTGACTCCTATACCCAAACTCAGTCTTCCAGTTGCAGATTGCGCCACAGCCGTCACCGCCGGCTGAAGCCACGTCAGGCTGGCACGAGTCGTAATTCAGTGGGTATTGCGTGTTGAACAGCCCCTGGCCATTGTTGGATAGCGCCCAGCCCTGATTGGCATGGTTACTACAATCCAGACGAACTTCTCCAAAAAAAATGGTCTTTGAGAGTCCGTCGATGACGTCTTCGAAGGTGCACTGAAACTTATTGCCTCGACGGGTGAAAGGACCTGCAGGGTTATCCTGATTAAATCCGGTAGCGGGCCGGTATGAGTCATAGTTCAGAGCACACGAGCAGTTGGGGTTACCATTCCCGCCGGCACCAGTTGGCCCATAGTTTGCACCGTAATTCGAAAAACCGCGTTTGACATTTGCGTGAATGACGAAGCCCTCGTGGCCATCCGTTGGACAGACATACGTGGGAATGACGTACTCCCGCAGTCGCTGACCGTTGATCATCTGCGTCTGCACAGAAGCGTTACTGTCAAAATCGATCTGCTCATAAAGCGTGTTCTGTTCGATATAGGGCAGGATTCTGACCATGACACCACCCTGCTCTGGGTTGGGCGACGGTGGACTGGCCCAAGGAAGATCATGCCGCCACTCGCCGCCCGGCGGCAGTTTGTTGTTGGCATTGTTGTAATTGTGCAGGGCCAAGCCGATCTGCTTGAGATTATTGACACAAGTCGACCGTCGGGCCGCCTCGCGGGCCTGTTGAACGGCTGGAAGCAGGAGGCCAACGAGCACCCCGATGATGGCAATCACCACCAGGAGTTCAATGAGCGTGAAACCTTTGAAGCCAACTCGCCGCTTTTTGGCTGTGGCACGGACATCAGAACGTCCCATGAGACTCTCCCATTCATGAAAGAACGAATTTTTCCCTTCCATATCCTAGGAAACGAATGTCACGGGCACAATGGTTTGACAGAGCGGCTCGACGATCCAAACAACATGCCGCGATTAAAAGACCGGAAACTTCGTATGTTTTCTAGCAAGGCTACCGGCGAAGCTTGTTGCGGATCGTGTTCCAACAGCCGGGCCGTTGGTAGGCTGTCAGCCATCCATGGTCCACGAGCCGCCGCTGCAGCCAAGCGGCCGTCAGGCCCACTTATGAAGACTGGCGAAACATGCTTCACACAACCCTTGTCTGGTTTCGACACG
>CAZKSP010000057.1:0-11823 GCA_964555385.1 uncultured Chitinophagaceae bacterium | reverse complement strand
ACTCATCGGGCAGCCGTAACCGCATTGTCCAGCAGCAGACTTGTGACTGACGAGGCAGTCAATTCTTGTCCGGCGATGGAAGGTTGAACTGCCGATAAGGGGAATCGGCATCGTTCCAGCGGATCGGGACGGGGTCGGGACAGGTAAGATGTCCTTCGGGATAATCTTCGCCCCGAATACTCGCATCCACCGTGCGGCTGAAGGCTTCGTAGCCCGCCAAAAGACGTTTCAGCCGTTCGGGCTTCTCGGCAGCACAATTGCTGCTCTCTGCCGGATCAGTCACCAAATTGTAGAGTTCCGGCTGAGGTGTAGCTCGCATCTGATTGCTGCGGCCCTGTCGGCGAGGCGGACCGGGTATCACCAGCTTGTATTCGTTATCAATCCAGGCGCCCCAGCCAAAGCAGCGAAACCCAAGTGGTTGCCTGCGGGGACCACGCTCATTGTCGAATAGCGACACAAGGCTGATCCCATCGACCCGCGGCAACAAGACGGTACTCGGCAGACCTGCAAGGTCAGCAATGGTTGGAAAAATGTCCACAGCCCCTGCCGGATAGGAAGTCACCCGCGGTTGCACTCGGCCTGGCCATTCAATGATTGCGGGAACCCGCAGGCCGCCCTCGTAAAGGCTGCCCTTGAATCCCCGCAGACTGGTCATACCCGGCAGTTCAGGATTGTTCTGGCCGACGGTCGGCTGCAACTCGGCATTGGGCAGGCCCCCATTGTCGGAGGTGAACCAAAGCAGCGTGTCTTCGGCGATGCCCAGTTCGCGCAGGGCTGTTCGGAGGCGGCCAATGCTCCGGTCCATGGCAACCAATTCACCGTAATGGTGCCGTGCAGCAATCGGCAACGCTGCAAATGCTGTTTGATCCTGTTCACTGGCCTGCCAAGGAGCATGCGGGCTACCAAACCAGATGACGGTGAACGTGGGCTGATCGGGTGATTGGTTGAGTTGCTGCTCGAGGTGCCTGATCGCAGCAGCCACAATCACCTCAGAAGAGTCGCCCTTTAACTGCTCAAAGTCACCGGCAGGCCGACCACTGCGGCCCATCAGTGGATCACGGTCAAAAAAATTCGTCACCGAAAGCCAAGTGGTGAAGCCAAAAATGTCAGGCCGATAGGGATCATTCGGAAGAATCGGCACGCCTGGTCCACGGACGCCATCAAGGTGCCACTTCCCAAAATGGGCTGTCGAGTAGCCGGCAGCTGCCAATGCAGCCGGGAGTGTTCTTTCTTGCAGCCGCAGCGCATGCCCATGAGAGGGAACCCCGGTTCGCTCATGTGTGCGGCCAGTCAACACTGTTGCTCGGGTTGGCGAACAGACTGGTCCCCCCGCATAAAACCGGTCAAACCGCAGGCCGCGCCGGGCCATCTCATCGAGGTTCGGGGTTTGCAGAAAGGGATGTCCGTAGTAGCCGGTCTGCCCCCAGCCCTGGTCATCCGCCATCACCAGCACGATGTGCGGCCGAAGCCCTGCCGCCCAAGCAGCTGATTGCGGGACGATCAGGATCGAGCAGGACGCAACAACGAACTGTAACAGCCGGCTTACGAGGTGATGATTCATTGCATCAGTCCTGAACACCTGCTGCCTTTTTCAGCCGGTTCAGCTCGGCCCTGCCCCCATCGTTGACGGCGAATACGAAGCGGACCAGGTCGAGGAAAGCCGCCCGATCCTTGAGCTGCGTCACCAGTCCCAGTGGCATGGTCGAGGTCGGCTGCTCGATGAGTTCGTCGACGTCATCGGCCGCCAGCACCCGCTGTTTTCCCTTGTCGGTCGGCAGGCTCAAGACCACCTTGTCGTCGCTCTGCGAGACCAGAAAACCTGAGAGCAGCTGCCCATCGCCGGTCAGCACGTTCACCGACTGATAGCCCTTGCGAATCTTGGCCGAAGGCTTGAGGATCGACTCGACTAGATACGCCCGGTCGGCATCCGGTCGCGGCTCGGTCAACTGTGGCCCCAACTGATAACCGTAAGGAACCGCGTGACAGGTGGCACACGCCACCTTTTCATTAAAAAACCATTTTGCCCCACGAACGGCGTCGCCACCAGCAAGGGCGTCGGCCACCAATGCCTCGAGAGGCTCAGCGGCCAGCTCTGCCTGCAACTGTGGATTGACCGGCTTATCCTCGACGAGCTCTGGCCGGCTCCCTTCCGGAAACGGGTGTTCGGCAATCAAATCTTCAGGGCTGTAAAAGGTTCGCCGGGACTTCGTCTCAGCTCGGACTCGGGCCACATCCTGCTCATTCACTGGCTCGGCGTCATTGCCCCAGCTGTTGCGAACGTAGGTGAGGACTGCCGCGATCTCCTTGTCATTGAACATCAGACCGATTGCGGTCATCGGCGGTACACCACGGGCCGGCTCATATTGCTTGCCGGCTACACGAATTGGCCCCCAGATGCCATGCAGGGTCAGTTTGATCAACCGGTCAGTGTCTCCATTCACCCACTCACTGCCAACGAGAGGTGGGTAGATCCCGGTTACGCCCCGACCGTGATCGCGGTGACAGGTGTTGCACGACCCCTCTTCATAGAAAACCGTCTGACCAATTTCATAGAACTTTCTGAAATTGCCGTCCTTGAACCTCTTTGACTTGGTCCGGACATCCTTGGGCTTGGCCGCACCTGGCAGGCTACGGGCAAACAGCTTGTCGATGTCATCGATGACCCGGTTGCCGTCAAAGCTGCCACTGTCGACCAGCTGCCGGGCCTGGTCGCCCAGGGTCAGCATGGCATGATTGAGCGCATTGCGAATCCAGCGATCAGTCGGATGTGAGGCTACCGTGAGCGTGATCTCAGCGCCGCGTTTTCCCCCGAGCCACGAGCCTGCAGAGAGCGCCTCTAGCCGCACCCGGGGGTGCGCGTCACCGGCAGCCGGCAGCAGGAACCGCTCAGGCTGCTCGAGCAGATGCAGGCAGTGCCGCACCACTCGCACCGCCGCCGACCGTACCCGATGGTCCGAAGCAGCCAGGCACCGCTCAAGCAAGTCCACCGATGGCTGCTGCTGGCCCCAAGTGGCCCAAAGTGCTTCGAGCTGCAACCGTTCATCACTGCGGTTCGCGTCAGCAAAGGCCGCTGCCGCCGCCAGCACAGCCGCAGCATCACGGCCCCGAAGTTCCCGTTGAGAACGCTTGCGGGCATTCATCTCGGGAAGCTTCAGATTTTCAAATAGCACCTCAATCGGCTCACCGGCAATCTGCGGTGGCTCAACCAGTGGCCGTTCGGGGTAGGTGATGCGGTAGATGCGGCCGTACTCTGAATTTCGCAGTGGGTCACGAGCACTGTGCTGCATGTGGCCGATCAGCGTGTTGTGCCAGTCAAGAAAATAGAGGCTGCCATCCGGGGCGATCTCAAGGTCGCAGGGCCGGAAGTTGCCGTCCGAAGACTGGAGCAGATCCTGACGGAAGCGGCCCTTGATCTCACTGCCGTCCTCGACAACGGCATAATCCTTGATCCCGAGGAAGCCAATGGTATTGGCATAGAGATAGTCCCCCTGCACCTCGTCAGGAAGGTGCCGGGACGAGACGAACTCAGCACCCGACGTCGGTCGGGTGTGGTGCTCGTAGTTGAACTTTGAGACTTTCTCCATTTCCGCCGCGTGGGGCAGCTTGATCGAGTAGCCAAGTAGCCAGTACTGATCGCCGCCCGATGCATCATTGACGAAGGTCTGACCGTAGGCGTCGTGAGCCACTCCCCAGGGATTGTTGACGTCGAGCTGCATCACCCGTTCAACCTTCCAGGAATGTGGATCAAACCGCCAGACCCCACCGTCTGCCATTCGTTCAGGGCCCCACGGCGTTTCCACCTGTGAATGGAGAAAACGCCCCTCACACATGTAGATGCCACCGCCGTGATCGACATCGAAGGCAGAGATGGCGTGATGGGTATCGTGGGGATCGAAACCATCAAGCAGGTACTCGGTGACGTCAGCTCGGCTATCACCATCAGTGTCTTTCAACAGCATTAGGAATGGTTCCTGCGACAGATAGACACCCTCCGGGGCCAGTTCGAAGCCGATCGGCATGTGGAGGCCATCGGCAAAGACCGTCTCGCGGTCAGCTCGGCCGTCACCATCAGTGTCTTCGTAGATCAGGATCTTGTCGTTCGGCTTGGCGTCGCCCGGCTTGTAATGCGGATAGCTGGGTAGGGTCGACACCCAGAGCCGTCCACGATTGTCAAACCGCATCTGGCAGGGATTGCCGAGATTGGGAAACTGTTGCTCCGAAGCAAACAGCGAAATGTGGTAGCCCTCTGGCAGCGTGAACTTCTCCAGCAGTTCCGCTTCTTCCTTCAGATAGGTGGTGCTGCCATTCTTCGCGCTGACCGCATAGTTCGTTTCAACAGCTGAAAGTGGTCGGCTGCGAGAATCATCCACTGCCAATGTGGCCTTCTTGCCCTGGGCGATGTCCCAGATATTTCGGTCTCGCAGGACCGTCATCTGGCGGATCTTCTCAATCTCTTCTGGGTAATTGAAGTTGCCGTAGGGTGCCCAGCGACGACCGTAGGCATGGACCCCGTTGAGCATGCGATAGTCGTTCCGCCAGAACCAGGCCTTGTCCGCGATGGCCTGCTGCAGCGGTGAGTCGGCCTCGACGGAAAGCCGCTTCCCGAACAGCTGCTCAAGCAGCAGTGGAGCCAGCTGCCGGTAGCCGGCAGCCGACAGGTGCACCCCGTTGATCGTCAGCGGCTCCCCCCCCTCGGCAAACCAGCCCTTCGTAGGCCTGAAGAGATCGACAACGCCAATCTGATGCCGCTTGGCCACGGCCTCGACTGCCTCGGCATAGGCGGCAAGCACCTGATTACGGGCGGCGGCATCAGGCAGCGAAAAGCCGTGCCGCTGCTCCATCGCAATCGGTGTGGCAAGGACCAGCCGGGGTGGGGCTTTCCCATCTCGGACATAGCATCGTGAGCGGGTGTGACGAACGAAGGCATCAAGTTCGTTGGTAAAGTTCTCAACGCCATCAAGGCCGCCAAAGGACTCATTGAAGCCGAAGAAGGCGACGATGGTGGAGGCCTCAATAATCGTCAACCATTCGTCCGGTTCGGGATAGTGGCCTTGGCCAAAGTGTCCTTTGATCTCTGGGTGGAACTGCTCGGCTCCGGGAAAAGCCCAAGGGTTCTCGTTACCAGCCTCAGGCCGAAAGCCGGGGGTGTGCCCCGGAAAGCCCATGTTTCGAAAAGTGATCTTCTGCTCGGGAAAGGCCCGGTAGAGCAGCGTCTCAAAAAAGTTGTGGTGTTCCATCCGCTCGGCGAGGCCGTTGCCGAGAAACACGATGGTCTCACCATCCTGGGGCTCCAGCGGCAGTCGGACGGCTGCAGCGGGCTCCGCGACTTCTGTCGGCTGGTGATACACCGGCCGCTGCTGGTCCTGCTGCTGCTTCGCGGTTGGTGTGAGGGTCGAAATCACCTCCAGACCATCGCGGCCAGCCCTTCCGATTTCTGCCGCCGAGGACAGATGGTTGCCGAGACTGATCACGAGGGCCGTAAACGACAGCGTTCGAAACACAAACCGTATCATCTGCAAACCTTTCCTGCGGGACCGAGAATACTGGTTGACTCTAGCCAAATGCGTACCCGGCAGCAATTCAGGGCGGTCGCGGCTCACCGTCGGACAGCGGCAAAGCTGGAAACCATCACGTGAGTCGGTCGCCGCCACGACTACCGCCGTCAGCTAAATCCCGGTCCGGCTCGGCGCTGCACCAGCAACGAAGAGCCGGTTGCCGTCCCCGCTGAACGAGCCCGTACGACCGAAGCGAAACCCACCGATTGACTCCCCCCATTCAAGTGAGTTACTTTCTTTGAACTCAGGCGGTCAACTTTATCGGGGTAATGAATCATGCTTGGACAAAAAACAGTGTCCGCCGAGGGACGACGAGAGGGCTTCACACTAATTGAACTGCTGGTGGTGATCGCAATCATCGGCGTTCTTGTCGGCCTACTGCTACCAGCAGTTCAGCAGGCTCGTGAAGCAGCACGTCGCAGCGCTTGCTCCAACAACTGCAAACAGTTGGGACTTGGGCTTCACAACTTTCATGACGCCAACAAAAAGTTTCCCCCGAGCGGATTCCTAAAGAGCGTGTCGACCGGACGGAGCGTTCCGACCGATGGCCTCGACCGTAATTACTCAACGTGGCTCACCCTCCTGCTTCCGTTTCTGGAAGAGTCGACCCTCTATGACGGACTCGATGCGAGCCAGCCACTTTATGGAAGCTCGCCGCAGCCGATTGTGAGTAGTCAGGTCAGCACCCTGCTCTGCCCCAGTGACTTCAAGTTGTCGCTGGGACAGACCCGTAACATGGCGTACACGAACTATGCCGCTACTGAGGGCTACCACTGGTGGACGTCGATGACCTTCAACGCTTCCCACGACCCAAGCTTCACCGCCGGAGGTAGCGGTAATGGCCTGTTCACGGTCACGAAGCAGAACTCTATCACCGACGTGCTTGATGGCACTTCAAAGACAGTGGCGGTCGCGGAAGTCCTTAGCGTCGGTTACAAAAATGGTGCAATCAGAACATCGAACACTGGTATCCGGCGGCTCAATACGGGCGAGCGGGTCTACCGAGCCGCCTTTCTTTGGACTGGCACCAATGGCGAATGCTGCGAAACCGGCAACTACGAAAACCCAGCCGGGGCGACCCGAAGCAGTGCTGGCTGGTTTCCTGGCGGCAACCCGCACGCATTTTCCCCGACCTTTCTTTCAGCCTGGGGCCCCAATGCCAACTGGCCGGGGGCCCACTCGGCCCATCCTGGAATCATTAATGTGGTGATGGCCGACGGTTCAGTGCGGATGGTCAACGCCGACGTCGCCTGGGCAGTCTGGGCAAGGCAGAATGCAATGGCCGACGGCTATGCCGATCAGGGGAGTTAACGCTTGGACTCTTGAAGCGTAGCAGGAAGATCGGTGCCAGCTATTCGGCGGAAACTAGGCCAACAAGTAAAGGAACGATAATGAACAAAAACTGGATCGGACTAACTTTCTGCTGTGGCCTGCTTGCGCTAGCCGTTCTCGGGTGTTCTGGCAACCAGACCCAACTTAACGCTGACGGTGTCGATGAGACCGATCCCTCCGTCGCCATCGAAGGGCTCGACGCTGACGCTCCCAAAAAGTATCAGTCAAAGAAATAACAGCACACGCAGGTTCTGAACACCGCCTTGATTCACAGGATTCGTCCATCTCATCGAACTGATGATCGGGCCGTAATTCCAGAAAATCCTGCAAATCTTCCTTGACCGGCTCAAGTTTCCCGGTCATCGCAGCCGATGTGACTGGCAAGGAAAGCCGCCATTGCGGCGATGCTGCGCCATGGACTCACCTGTTGCTACACCATCGGTTCCGACCGCCGGCCTGACCGGTTGGTTTGCCAATCGCGTGGCCGATGTCGGCGACCTGGCAATCACCTTAATTGCCAGCATTGGAGACGTTGCCCTCTTTGCCCTGCGGACAGTCGGCTGGCTGTTCAGTCGCAGGCAACGGCGGGAAGTGCTGCTGCCAAACTTCTATCAGATCGGGGTGCTCTCACTACCCGTGGTCGCCCTGACCGGGCTGTTCATCGGGATGGTACTGGCCGTGCAGAGCTACGCCCAATTCAAGGCGATCGGCCTCCAGACCAGGCTCGGTTCGGTCATCAATCTTTCACTGGTGCGGGAACTCGGCCCCGTGCTTGCCGCCACCATGCTGGCCGGCCGGGTGGGCAGTGCAATGGCGGCCGAACTGGGGACCATGCGGGTGACCGAGCAGATCGATGCTCTGGAGAGCATGGGCGCAAACCCAATCTACTACCTGGTGGTGCCCCGCTTCCTCGGCTGCCTGGTGCTGATTCCCACCCTCACCATCATGGCCGACTTCATGGGCGTCCTTGGGGGCTACCTTTATTCCCATGGCGTGCTCGGCATCGACTACCACCACTACTGGGCCAACTCCCGAGAGTACGTCGACGCCTTTGATTTTCTGATGGGGCTATTCAAGAGTTTCTTTTTTGGTGGAGCCATTGCCCTGGTCAGCTGCCACCACGGCTTTCACTGCGACCATGGGGCCCAGGGGGTTGGCCGGGCTGCCACCAACGCATTTGTGCATTCCTTTGTATTGATTCTGATTCTCGACCTCTTCCTTGGTATCGGTCTCAACAATGTTCACGACATCTTCCGGCCAGAGGGCCCGCGGAGGCTGCTGTAGCCATGAACGCTACCGCTACCGAACCGATGCCACTGCCTCCAGCAGCTGACCAGCCGTTGCTGTGGATCGATGCCCTGTCGGTCCAATTCGGCAGCCAGCCGGTGTTGCGTGATATCTCGGTCAATCTGGCAGCAGGCGAAACCCTGGTGATCCTTGGCGAGAGCGGCTGTGGCAAGACGGTGCTGCTGAAAACCATGATCGGCCTGATTCAGCCAACCAGCGGTGAAGTCCGCTTTGAGGGCCAGCCGCTCGGCCTGATGACCGAACGCCAGCTGGCCCACCTGCGGACTCGCTATGGCTTTGTTTTCCAGGGAGCGGCCCTCTTCGACAGCGCCACGATCGCGGAAAACATCGCGTTTCCGCTCCGCGAACACACCGATCTGCGCGATTCTGAAATCAACGAAATTGTGTCCGAACTTGTCGGTGAGGTCGGCCTGCCGCAGACGGTGCTGACGAAGAAGCCGGTAGAGCTCTCCGGGGGCATGCGGAAGCGGGCCGGCCTGGCCCGGGCACTTGCCCTCGACCCACAACTGATCCTCTACGACGAACCGACCACTGGCCTCGACCCGATCATGAGCGACGTGATCAACGAGCTGATTCTGAGGGTGCGGCAGCGGCCCCGCACGACCAGTGTGGTGGTGACCCATGACATGGCAACCGCCCACAAGGTGGCCGACCGGATCGTCATGCTCTATCCGCTCAGTCGGCTTGGCCCTGACGAGCCGCAGATCATCTTCAGCGGCACGCCGGCCGAACTTGACCAGTCAGGCGATCCACGGGTGCGACAGTTTGTGGAAGGCCGGGCAGGCCACCGTCTGGATGAACTCCGCGAGGAACAGGCCCGTGGCGCTGCCTGGCAGGCCGCCGCCCCCCGTAACCAGGAGGAAACACCATGAACAACCGCGTCATCCAGTTTCGGGTCGGTGTGATGGTGCTGGCGACGGCCATCATCGCCGGCATCCTCGTCGTGCTGTTCGGCGATCTGCCGAGTCTGGTGCAGTCGACCTACGAACTGCGAATGAATTTTTCTGATGCCCGCGGCGTTTCCACCGGCACACCGGTTCGCAAGAATGGCATTTTGGTCGGCCGGGTCAGTTCGGTGATGCTCGACGAACGAGGTGGCGTCAGTGTGGTCGCTGACATTGACTCGTATGTGCCGGTTTATCGGGACGAGACCCCAAAAGTAGCCAGCACGATTCTTGGTGACGCTGAAATCGAACTTGTCGCGGGCCGGATCGTCCCCCCTCGGCAACCGGTCACCAGTGATGAAGTGCTTCGGGGATCGGTCACGAAAGACCCGCTTTCAGCCTTTTCGACACTCGAGCCAAAGGTGACAGCTTCACTTGAGTCGCTCACCAGGGCCAGCGACGCCGTGGCGACGCTCTCGACAAACCTTGAAAAGATGTTCGTCAAGGACAACGTCCAGTTGGACAAGACGGTCCAAAAGCTCGACACCGCCCTCGAGACCTTCACTCTGACAATGAACAACGTCAACGATATCGTCGGTGACGCCCAGGCCCGTCAGCGGCTCAAAGACTCAATCAACGCCCTGCCAGAGGTGCTGGTCGATCTGCAAAAGTCAGTTGGAGGCATCAGTTCAACCATCGAAGCGGCCGACCGGAATCTGCAGAATCTCGAAGGGCTCTCAAAGCCCCTGGGTGAGCGGGGTGAATCGATGGTGCAGGGAATCGACCGAGCGATCAGCCGGCTTGATACCGTCCTTGCCCAGGCAGCCACTTTCACCCAGGCCCTTAACGAGTCGCAGGGCACACTCGGCAAGCTGGTTCGTGACCCCCAGGTCTACAACGATCTGGCCCAGGCGGCAGGCAACGTCAACCGGCTGACGCAAGATCTGCGGCCGATCATTGATGACGTACGTGTCTTCACCGACAAGATCGCTCGCCATCCGGAACAGCTAGGGGTCCGTGGCGCTCTCGATCGCCGACCAGGGCTGAAATAGCAAGCCCGCTCTCACCCATCAGGAGATCGGCGTGCCTGCTCGTCGTTGACCGTCGGATCGACCACCACTGGCAGTGATTCAGGTGGCCGGACGCCGGCCACCTGATCAAAGCCAATACCCTGCAGCCGGTCACCGTAGCGTTCCTTGAGCCAGGGCATCGTCTGTTCAATCGTGTCGGGCTGCAACAGCACCAGATCTCCTGGCCGGACAGTATCCAGCACCAAGGCTGCCGCCGTCGCCCAGTCTCCCCCCGGCTCCACCAGCGCCCGCCGCCCCGCTGCCTCAGCTTGCCGGATACCCGTGGTGATCAGCTGTGTGATCTCCCCCGGCGAACGGCCTCGGCGAAAGGCATCTTCATAGATCACAACCCGATCAAAGGTACGGCCCAGCAGCTCTCCCTGTCGCAACAGATCCTCGTCCCGGCGGTCCCCGGCCGCCGAGTAGACGGCAGTACGGCGGGGATGCGGCAGCGTTTCAAGGGTCCGGCAGATCTGCTCAAGCGACGGCACGTTGTGGCCGTAGTCCACGACAACGGTCGCCCCCTCAAGATCAAGCAGGTTGAATCGTCCGGGACTCCCAAGGGGCCCACAGGAGAAATCCTCCAGTCCCAACCTCACCAATTCCAGGGGCACCCCCAGACTCCAGGCAGCCGCTGCAGCCGCGAGCACGTTCTCAACCTGAAAGCCCACCAGACCACCATGGACCAGTGGCACTCGGCCTAGACTCGCCAGCCGCGTCTCCCGCGGCCCATCACAGAGAACCACCCAGCCTTCCCGAATCGTTGCCGCCAGACCGCCATCTGCCAGATGTTCCCGGAGAACCTGGTGCTCCGGGTCGATGGCAAAATAGACCACCCGGCCCCGGCACCATTTTTTCATCTCGACTACCAGCGGATCGGCGGCATTGAGTACCGCCGTGCCACTCGATCTGACCGCTGCAACGATCGCGCCTTTGACCCAGGCAAGCTGCTCGGGCGTGTCGATCTCATGCAGCCCCAGATGGTCACCTGATGCAATATTTGTCACCACAGCCACGTCGCAGGCATCAAAGCCGCAGCCTTCGCGGAGGATGCCACCCCGGGCAGTTTCGAGAACGGCAGTCGTCACAGCCGGATGGGCCAGCGCCCGGCGGGCACTACCAGGCCCACTGCAGTCACCGGTATCAATCTGACGGTCACCCACCCAGACCCCCTCGGTGCAGGCCATGCCGACAGTCGCCCCCCCGGTGGCCGCCAGATGGGCCAGCAGCCGAGTGACCGTTGTCTTACCGTTGGTGCCGGTCACCGCTGCAATGGGCACCCGCCCATCTTCCGGAGCGGGAAAGAGCATGTCGACGATTGCAGCGCCCACGTCCCGCGTATGCCCGGCAGTCGGCTCAAGATGCATCCGCAGCCCCGGAGAGGCATTGACCTCGACCACACCACCCTGCTGACCAGCCAGAGGCTGGTCGATCCTGGTTGCCATCAGATCGATCCCGGCAATGTCGAGCCCAACAATCCGGGCGGCTTCGATGGCAAGCCGGGCGATCTCTGGGTGGACCTGATCGGTGACATCCTCGGCGGTGCCCCCCGTGCTGAGGTTGGCGTTGCGGCGCAGCAGCACCCGCTGGTCAGCCTCGAGCACTGCGTCGGCTGTCAGCCCTTGCTCAGCCAGCAACGCCCGATGGCCAGGTGCTCGATGTCGGTGCCCATGA
>CAZKSP010000056.1:0-12014 GCA_964555385.1 uncultured Chitinophagaceae bacterium | reverse complement strand
TCGGCCAATGCAAGCTTCAGATCCTCATCGCCTCGGTAGGTCCAGATGCCGGATGCTTGCAGGTACATCAGCGGCGACCGCCGCAGCAAGCAGATCAGCCGACTCAGCACCTCGCCACTGACCAGGCGGGGATCATAAGTTCTCATCAGACGCACTCCCAGAACACTTACGCAGCCCCGGCCGAACACCCACTTAGGAGGCGATCGCCCCCGCTAGCTGGGCAGCCGCATAAAGCCCTGACCAGAAAATCCCAAACACGACAACCGGAACAACGAGCCCGGTCACCATGGCGCCGGAAATTGAAACCAGGGGAAACGGTTCGGCCACCCGGTCGCCGGGCAGCGGATCAAATGTCATTACCTTCAGCACCCGCAGGTAATAGAACAGGCTGATCACGGTGTTGAGGCCCCCGATCACGAGCAGCAGCAGCATCAGCGGCCGCTCACAGCCAACGGTAATGGCATCAACCAATGAGGAAAAAACAAGGAACTTGGCCACGAAGCCTGACAGCGGTGGCAACCCAATCAGGCTCACGAGCACGACGGCCATCGCCACGACAATACCAGGACTTGTACGAATGAGTCCGCCATAGGCCGCAATCTCTTCGCTCCGGAGCTGATTTCGCAACAGGGCGACGATTCCAAAGGCCCCCAGATTCATGAACAGGTACGTCGCCAGATAAAACGCCACCGCCGTGATCGCGTCGCGGGCACCGGCCGGTGCGTCAGCCGCCATAGCCACCGCTGCCGTGACCGCCATCATGAGGTAGCCGGCATGGGCAATGGTTGAATAGGCAAGCAACCGCTTCATGTTGGACTGTCCATACGCCGCCAGATTTCCAAAAGTGCAGGTAACCGCCGCCAGCAGACCAATCACGTAGACGATGAAGTGCCTCGCATCAACCAACGCCGTTACGGTGGCGGCAACCGTCGATTCATTCCCACCAGCCGGCATGCAAAATCCGAAGGCAACCCGCACCAGCAAAGCCACAGCTGCTGCTTTACTCGCAACTGACAGGAAGGCTCCCACTTCAGCAGCCGCCCCCTCGAAAACGTCAGGGCACCAAAAATGAAAGGGCACCGCCGAAAGCTTGAAGGCAAGGCCAACAGTCAGCATGAGCCCGCCGAGGCAGAGCACCATCGCACTGCCTCCGGTGCCCCCTGCCGAGAGGACCCGAGCCAACTCGCCCGGCAGAGCAGGAATCTGGAGTGTCCCAAGAACCCCGGCAATTAGGCTGATTCCGTAGAGCATGACCCCAGCAGCACCCGCACCGTAAACCGCATATTTAAGGGCAGCCTCGGAACTGGCCGGCCGTCCTTTGAGCATGCCGGCCAACGCGTATGAAGGCACGCTCGCCATCTCTACCGCCATGAAGACCATCAATAGATGGTTGGCTGACGCCATCAAGCACATGCCGAGGCTGCTGCCGAGTGCAAGCACATAGAAGTCGGCGGCGTCTTCCCGGTCGGGAATGCCAGAAAGCTTCGTCAGCAGCACATAGAGCACCAAAAAGCCGGAGAGGATCAGCCGCAGATACGCAGTCAAAGAATCGTAGACGAGCAAACCACCGAAAATCTCCTGACGCCCACCGGCCGATGACAGAATCGCATCTCCTGGCAACACACCAAGCCCAAGGAAGTCAGCATAGGCGTACCAGGTGGCGAAACAGACGCCTCCAAACGCGAGCAGTCCGGAGTCGACCTGCCGCAACAGGGGCAGCATACGGCACAGCAGCAACAACACGATTGTCACCACAATCGTGAGTTCTGGCCTGAACAGCGGCAATGAAACACCAACAGTGTCAGTGAACAGTTCGGTCAGCAGGGTACCGATATTCATCTCAGTCGCTCCAGCAGGAGAATGTTCTTCCCGGCGGTCTTCGCCCTACCATGCCGCAGATCAGCGGGACTCACTATCGGCAAGGTCGTCCAAACCGATGGCCGGCCCCTGCGAAGCAGGGGCAACGTGCCCTTCGGCAACCATCATTTTCCGGGCACCGTCGTGAACGTCCCGGGTCCAGTTCGCAAGTGTTTCAACTTGCTGATTGACCGACGGCGTCACATATTGAAAGAGGGTCTGTGGGGCGACACCAAAGACGATCGCCAAAAACACCAACGGGGTACCGATTGCCAACTCACGTGAAGTGATCGGTGTTAACGCCTCCTCATGCGGACCACGATACTCCGCCCCAAGATAGACCCGCTGAATCGCCCAGAGGATGTAGGCAGCAGTCAGAATTACTGTGAAAGCTGAGATCACCGCAAGCAGCCGGCTGTAATTCCAACTCGAAAGAGTCACGAGGACTTCGCCAATAAATCCACAGAGACCGGGGAGGCCAAGGCCGGCAAAAAAAACGGCTATGGCGAGACCACTGTAGACCGGCATCTTGCCAAAGATGCCGCCGAATTCCTGAAGGTTTCGATGATGCACCCGGTCGTAGAGCACGCCGACCATAAAGAACATGCCTGCTGAACTGATGCCATGCGCCAGCATTTGGAACATTGCCCCGTTGACTCCCTGAGCCCAGAAGTCCCACCGGTACTCCTGGCCGCCAACCGCACTCCAGACCCCAAGGCCGAGCATCACGTAGCCCATGTGGCTGACCGAGCTGTAGGCCACCATCCGCTTGAAGTCGGTTTGGGCGAGAGCCGCGAAGGCCCCGTATACCATCGACACGACGCCGACTCCACAGACCAGCCAGGCCAGTGACAGCCCCGCCCCTGGACAGATCGGATAGCAAATTCGCAGGATGCCGTAACCGCCGAGCTTCAGCAGGACACCGGCGAGGATCATCGAGATCGGCGTGGGTGCCTCAACGTGGGCGTCGGGCAGCCAGGTATGAACCGGCACAACGGGCACCTTGATCACAAAGCCAATCAGCAGCAGGAGAAACGCCCAGGTTTCCAGACTCATGTCAAACCAGACGGTGGTCGCGGCAAAAGGCGAGTTCGGCAGTTGGCCAATCGCCGCCAACGCCATCAGGTTGAACGTGTGCACCGCTCCTTCGGTCGACCGGATGGCGGCAATTTCATCGACAGCGGTTGGCGGGTTCACAACATGTGTCGCGATCAGCTGTTCATCCGAAAGCAACCCGACGTCGCTCGTGAAGTAGAGCATCAGAATCGCAATCAGCATCAGCACACTGCCAAGCAGCGTGTAAAGGAAGAACTTGATTGCCGCGTATTCACGGCGGGGACCACCCCAGATGCCAATGAGGAAGTACATCGGCAGGAGCATGACCTCCCAAAAGACATAGAAGAGGAAGAAGTCGAGCGAGACGAAGACTCCCAGCATGCCGGTCTCAAGCAGCAGAAAGAGCACGTGGTATGCCTTCACGTGCTTGCTGATCGGCCAACTGGCTGCAGCGGCCAGCATTGAAAGGAAGGTCGTGAGCACGACCAGCGGCAGGCTGATTCCATCGACTCCGAGCAGATACTAGATCCCAAATGCATCGATCCAAGGCAATTTAACCACCGCCTGCATGTCGGGGTTCCCAAGCACGAACTGCCCGGGGCCAACCGGACCGAATAACTGCGGCACCGCCAGCCAGAGCGACAACAGAAACACAACAGCCGTCGTACCCAGGGTGATCCAGCGGACGGCCTCCTCCCGTGCCTTTGGCACGATCGGCAGCGACAGAAAAGCTGCCACGAAGGCAGGCAGGAAAACGATCAGCGTCAGCGGCCAAAAGGCGGCATTTTCAACGACTGCGGCGTTCATTTAATGATCCAGAGCGTGGTAAGAGCGTGGGGAGCGTAAGTGTGTAGACCGGACTTAGCCGGCCAGAGAGGTACGGAAAAGAAGCGTCGCAAGCACGAAGATTGCCACCGTCCCAACAACGATGAACATCACATACTGCCGCAAACGTCCGGTCTGCAGCCTTCGCATTTCAATCCCGGTGTTCCAGGTAATCCGCCCGGCGGCATTGACCAGGCCATCGACAACAGTCCGATCAAACCAGGCATCGAGGCCAGCAACCTGACGGGCGGCCCAGGCAAGCCCGTTGATCAGGCCATCAATAAGACCTTTGTCAACGCCACTGATCAATCGAGCAAGCCGCAGCGTCGGCACGACAAATACGGAATGATAAATTTCATCGACATACCAGCGGTTCACGAGAAACGTGTACGCCGGCCCCGCGAGCCGGGCGAGACCGGCTGGACTCACCAACGGCTTGAGGTACATGAGCGCTGCCAGCAGCACTCCAGCGGCAGCTGTCAGAAAGGCGGTGAGCGTTGCGATGACGTGAATGTCCCCGGCGTGGCTGTCGTGCTCGGCGGGCAGGCTGATCGCGCCGAGGATGGCATCGGTCGAAACAGCCACCGCTGTTCCAGCCGGTCGCGACTGCTCGAGCAAACCTGCCACCCCAAACCCACTTGGCAATCCCCAGCCAGCGATCACCGCAAATACGGCCAACACCACCAGCGGCACGGTCATCACCCGGGGTGACTCGTGGGCGTGCTCAGCAACATGGTGATCTCGGGGACTGCCGGCAAAAGTCATGAACCAGAGCCGGAACATGTAAAACGCGGTGATGAACGCCCCCCCGGCAACTGCGAGGTAGAGAATGCTGTGAGCGGGGTTCAGCCGGGCGAAAAGGAGCGCCTGAGCCAAGATGGCATCCTTTGAATAATAGCCACTCAACCCGATCACAAAGGGAATGCCAGCGCCAATGATGGCAAGGCAGCCGATCAGCATTGTCCAAGCGGTGTACGGCATCACCTTCAGCAGTCCACCCATTTTTCGCATGTCATTGGTATGACAGGCATGAATCACAGAACCGGAGCAAAGGAAGAGCAGGCTCTTAAAAAAAGCATGGGTGACAAGATGAAAAAGACCGGCGACCCAACCGCCAACCCCGAGCGCGAGCATCATGTATCCAAGTTGACTCACCGTCGAATAGGCGAGGACTCGCTTGATGTCATTCGCGGTCACTGCGATCGTTGCCGCGATAAATAGCGTGATGCCGCCGACATAGGCAATCACCAGCAACACATCTGGGGTCAGCACTGGATAAAATCGCCCAACCAGATAGACGCCCGCCGCCACCATCGTTGCAGAATGAACCAGCGCTGAGACAGGTGTCGGCCCCTCCATGGCATCGGGCAGCCAGACGAATAGTGGCACCTGAGCACTTTTGCCGACACAGCCACAGAAGATGCCGATACCGGCAATGAAAAGCAGCCAGCGTCCATAGCCTGCCTCCCGCCAACCTGGCACAGCGTCAGCCACCTTGCGGTGGACAGCCTTTTGATCGGACTGCCCGGAGGCCAAGCCTGCCACTTTGTTGGCGGCGGCAAACGCGACGAGTCCGTCAGGGACTTCCTGTTGGTGACCATGAGCCGCTGGTCGCACCAACTCAAACAGTCCGGGCTGAATGTCACTGGTGGCCGGATCGACACTGGAGCCGAAATGCAGCGTGCCAAGACCGCCCCAGAGGGCCATCAGGCCAATCAGCATGCCAAAGTCACCAACGCGGTTGACAATGAACGCCTTGTTAGCTGCCGTCGAAGCCGAATGTCGCTCAAAATAAAAGCCAATCAGAAACCACGAGCAGATGCCCACAAGTTCCCAGAAGACGAAGACCATCGCCAGATTGCCCGCAATGACGATGCCGAGCATTGAGAAGCAGAAAAGCGATAAAGCCTGGAAAAATCGATGAAACCGCCCATCGCGAGTGAATTGCCCTCCGCTCGCTAGGTGGACCTCCGCATCCGTGACCGGATGCAGTTCGTCGTGCATGTAGCCAGCAGCATAGACATGGATGCAGGTGGCGATGAGCGTGACCACCACGAACATCAACACTGTGATCGAGTCGATGTACCAGCCGATCGAAAGCCTGAGCGAACCACCAGAATAAAGCGTGTACCAGTCGCCCGAGTAGGCCACCGGCTCTGCCAGTGCAAGTTCCTCCTCATGACCGTGGCCATCGCCATGGCCTTCCGAAGCGTGGTGTTTGGCATCGGAATGTTCATGGTCACCATTGCCGCCAACGTCCGCTCGCACCGCTGACTTTTCCGCATAGGACGTCAAGTGCAGCAAGGAGTCGCCACGGACGGCGTGCTCGTCACCATGGTCACCATGACCGAGAGCCACTGGCGGGTGGTGCCCCAGCCAGAATCCGAGCGCCACCACCGAAAGAACAAGCGACGAACCGATTGCTGCCGTGGCAACATTCGCCGCGAACTTCCCATGCGGCCCCATTCGGCTGCCAAAAAAGAGAATTGCCACAAAGGAGGCGAGGGGGACCAGCCAGGCAATTCCCAGCAACAGCGGCAGCAGCGTGGCGATTTCCATGATTGCGTTTCGTACTCTGGGCAGTCAGGCGGACCTCACTGCGTTGATTCGGAGCGGGCGACACGCTCAGCCCCGAAGGTCATCCGCCCGGTCAACATCGACCGTACCGTGGTTGTTGTAAAAGTTGAGCGTGATCGCCAGCGCTACAGCTGCTTCGGCAGCGGCCAGCAAGATGACAAATAGCGCCATCACTTCGCCATCAAGACCAAGGGGGGGCCGCCCCTCACCGGCAAGATAGGACGAGCCGAACGCCACAAAATTGATATTGGCCCCATTTAACACCAGTTCAATGCCCATAAGCACACCAAGCGCATTCCGCTTAACGGCCATGCAGACCACGCCAGCGGTAAACATGATGGCGCCGACAATCAGGTAATGGGTAACACTGACGGTGCCCGTCGCTACCAGAATCATCGGCCACTCCCTATGAGAACTGAGGCCGCCTCTCGATCGCCAGGACGTCCAGACGGTAGTGGTGGCGGTGGGTCGGCAGATGCCACAACGTCGATCGGCCGGGGAGTTCGTCGCCGTTTGGCTCTGGCCAGATAGGCTGCACCAACCAGCACAACCAACAGGTGCACGGACACGATTTCAAAGGGCAGCAGATAGCCGCTTCGACGCCGACTATCAGTCGCTGAATCAGGGCTGTCTACCCGCACGCCCACGAGTGCCATCCCAAGGGGCGTCGCTGTTGGCGGCTGTGTCTCTGCATGCCCCGGTCGCCGCCAGGTCTCGATCGAAACAGCCGACTGCACGAGAACTGCGAGCAACGCAGCAGCCAAAATGCCCGCGATAACTCGGTCGCCCGGCGGCGTTCGCAGAGCAACCAGTTTGGTCTGGGCCGTTAGCATGACCCCAAACACCAGGAGCACCAGCGTACCGCCCACGTAAATCATCAACTGCATCGAACCAACAAATTCTGCGCCCGCCAAAAAGAAAAGGCCGGCGGTTGCCCCGAGTGACAGCACAAGATGAAGGGCCATGCGGACAACATTATCCGTGACCACGACCATCACGGCAGCTCCACAGGCAACCAGTGCAAACAAGGCGAACAGGGAGGCGTGCCAGTCTATTGCAGCGACCGGAAGAGGCGTCGGCTGATGCAGAAAAAGGAAGTTGGCAATCCAGTTCATCGTTCTGCCACTCCCACAAATTGCTGACTGACAGAACTGCCCGCAGCGGCTGACACTGCTGCCGGATTCTCCGGTTCCTCGACAGCCTGCTCAAGCCATCCCTCCCGTACGGCAATTGCCGCTCGGCGACCACCTGGCACAAGACCACCGGGAAGAAAGAGTTGCCAGAGCATGACCCCCGCGAACATGGCCGCTGCTATCGGCGTGCAGTACTTCAAGCACGTTGTCATGACTTGGTCGATTCGCAATCTCGGAAGGGTCCAGCGAATCCACATCATCAACAAAACTCCAACCGTTGCTTTGCCCAACAAATTCGCACACCCCAGCAAGCGAACAGCATAGGGGGCGGTGACTGCTGATCCATCACTCCAGCCAGCCAGTTCGGCGATTGGGATCGGTCCGTTCCAACCACCGAGAAACAGCACTGCCGCAAGACCGCTCACCAGAAACATTGAGCCGTATTCCGCCATGAAGAAAAAGCTCCATCGGAGCCCGGAATATTCCGTATGGAACCCAGCAACAAGTTCGCTTTCCGCTTCGGCAAGGTCAAACGGCGCACGATTCACACTGGCAACGGCACACGTGAAGTAGACCCAGAAAATGACAAACGTGAACGGGTCGTGAAACAGATACCAGTTGGTCAACCAACCCGCCTGCTTTTCGCCAATTGTGACGAGGTCCATACTGCCAGCCAGCATGACCGGGACCACGACGCACATCCCGAGCGGAACCTCGTAACTGACCACTTGAGCGGCCTCCCGCATCGCCCCGAAAAGCGACCACTTCGAAGCCGAGGCGTAGCCGGCAAGAATGACTCCAAATACCTCCAGGCCGAGGATGGCGATGATAAAGAAAACCCCGACGTTGAGCCGCTGACCAACCACATCAAAGGCGAAAGGCATCGCGATGAATGCGCAAAAAGAGGCGCAGAAACTCACGTACGGCGCCAGGCGGAACAAAAGGGCATCAGCCCCATCCGGCATCAGATCTTCCTTGGCGAGTAACTTGATGCCATCCGCAAGTGACTGGAGCCAGCCGAAACGGCCACCGGTCCGAGTCGGCCCCAGACGGTCTTGAATCCGGGCCGCAATTTTTCGCTCCGCCCAGATAAAGACCAGGGCGCCGCCAGCAATGACATTGAGAATGAGAAATGCAGCAACGCCAGCGGTTGCAAACCACGCCAACCAAGTTGGCAGGCCGACGTTGTTGATTAGAAATTCAGCCATGAGGGCGAATCACCACGAGGGGCAGGGGAAGGGGGCATCCGGTGGTTTTACGAGGATTTTCCCGCTTTCTACCGACATTGTGAAATTTTGCACGAAGTCTGCAACAACAGGGGCTATCACACAAGGGCCGACAGCGTTTTTCGCCGCCCACCCCCAGGAAACATTCAGCGGTCGATCTCTCCCATGACGATGTCGAGGCTCCCGACAACTGCCGGCACATCTGCAATCAGGCAGCCGCGACAGAGTTCGGGAGCGACCGCCAAGTTCGAGAAAGAACTCGACCGTGCCCGAACCCGCCAAGGAATGGCCGAACCATCCCCCACAAGATAGAAGCCCATTTGCCCCTTGGGACATTCGGTCTCAAGGTAGGCATCACCGGCAGGCAACTTCTCGGCCAGTTTGAGTGGTTCGCCTAACGGCCCTTTGCAGCCGGAATAACGATCGATTGCCTGCCGCACGAGGTCCATCGACTGAACAACCTCGAGCATTCGAACGAAAAAACGATGCCAGCAGTCACCTAGCACAGCATCAACCGGAACAGCCGGGTATTCGTGATCCCGCGGATAATGACCGTCTTTCATGACTGCCACTTCGAAGGCATAGCCGTCGTACATCGCAGTGTAAATACTTTCGCCATCCCGCCGCATGTCGATGTCGACGCCGCTTCCCCGTAAAACAGGCCCCGTGCAACCGTAATCGACTGCCATTTCTGGGCTGAGTACGCCGATACCAGCAGTTCGTTTGACGAAAATTGCATTGGTCGTCAGCAACGTGTGGTACTCACGAATGATTGGCTCGAACTGCTCAAGAAACGCTTCACAGCGTTGCAGCCAGCCAGGTGGCAAATCGGCGGTTAGCCCACCCACGGTGATGTAGCTGTAGGTCAACCTGGCCCCGCAGGCCTCCTCAAAAAGGTCAAGGATTTTCTCTCGTTCGCGGAACGCATAGAGAAAAGGGCTGAAGGTGCCGAGATCAAGCCCATAGGCCCCCATTCCCACTAGGTGACTAGCAATCCGGCCGAGTTCTGCGATGAGAACCCGAAGGTGGCGGGCCTTCTCGCTCACCTCGTACTGCATCAACTTCTCAACCGCGAGCGACCAGCCGAGATTCATGTTCATGGCCGCCAGATAATCCATTCGGTCGGTGTAAGGAATCCACTGCCGGGCAGTGAGATTTTCACCGATCTTTTCAGCGCACCGATGCAGGTAGCCAATGTGGGGCTCAAGTTCCGAGACAATCTCGCCGTCAGTCCTCAGAACGAGTCGCAGCACGCCATGGGTACTGGGGTGCTGGGGCCCCATGTTGACGAGCATCTCATCGGTACGAACATCGAACTCGATGATCCGCTGGTCGTCTTCAATCACCTGCGACATGATCTGCTGCCTCTTGCTTCAACGGTCGATTGAGAATTTCAGTTGGCCGCAACCCGCTCAGCGACCACGGATTCCGTGGTACTCAAGCGGCATTTCGTAGTCTTTCCGCAGCGGATAGCCCTCCCAGTCCTCCGGACAGAGAATCCGCCGCAGATCGGGGTGGCCGACAAACATGACACCAGAAAGATCGTAGACCTCCCGCTCATGCCAGTCCGCTCCTCGCCAGACGCCTGCCACGCTCGCTATTTCCGGAAGTTGCCCCGGCTTGTCCCCCTGCCACCGCGGAAGCTTTGTCTTGAGCACAAGGCTACCTCTGGCCACCGTACTCCAGAGGTGATAGACGAGTTCGGTATGCGGCTCCCAGGAGACCTTGGCCGCTTTCTTAGCGTCTGGCTGGTACCAATCAATTGCTGTGATGCACTGGAGGCCATCAAATCTGATCTCGCACGAATCCTTCAGCCAGCGACAGGCTGGCAGGAGCTTTTCAGGAGCGATCTCAAGCCAGGGGTCAATTGCCTCGAGGTTTCTTCCGACAACTGCCCCGGGCACCGCAGCCTCAAGTTGTTCAATAAACGCAGGCCCGTTCATCACGAACTCCTTCCAGCATTGGTCAATCCAGAAGCACGTTGGTTCGCCACTGCCCGGACCCAGTCAAGGTCACCGCGGTACCAGACATACGCAAAGCCGACCAACAGCACGGCGTAGAAAATCGCCATGTCAATGACAGCGGTTCGCGCGAGCATCCGGCCGCTTTCGGCAACTGCCCATTCGCTTTCCAACTGGCGCACCTCACCACTTCTCTCCGCGACTGCAGCCCCCTCGGCCGCGAAGCGAAACTGCTTCGGCGGAGCGATCGCTGGAACGGCAGGGGCTGCAACGCCCAATTCTCGGTAGACACCAGACACAGCCGGCGTCAGGGTAACGCCATCAGCCTCAACACTGGCAACGACAGGGTCGGCGAGTTGAGTCGCCTTGCCAAAAACCGTTGCCCACGGAAAGAACAGGGCCACCTCAACATCAAAGATGATGAACAACAAGGCTACGACATAGAACCGCAGATCGAACTGCACGAAACTCGATCCAATCGTCGGTTCACCGCACTCATAGACTTCGAGTTTTTCCGTGTTTGGCATCCTGGGGCGAACGAGCCAGCCGACAACCAGGTTTACCGCCAGAAAAATCCCACCGACAGCGATAAATAGGGCCAGAAAGCCCGTGACCAAAACTGGGTCAAACATTAGGTCGCACCCTCACCAGGCCGGAGACAAGTCACTGCTTCAGGCATTCGGACCACCATGGACCGGTTCCACAATTTCTTTCGATGCCGCAACTGCCGTTGGGTTCAGCGTTGACCGACCCCAGGCGACATCCACCGGAAGTCGGGCGAAATCGACGATGGTTCCATCTCTGCTGTAGCAACTCAGATCGAGCGTTGAGCCCATAAAAATGCAGTCGACCGGGCAAGGCTCAACGCAGAGGGCACAGAACATGCATTTCGAGTAGTCGATTGCAAAGCCGGACACCTGAAAGCCTTTGCCGCTTTCCACCCGCTCCTTACCGATGTAGATGCAGTCCACCGGGCACGCCTTCGCGCACTGATCACAGGCGATGCACGTCGTCAGGTCGTAACGATGGAATCCCCGGTAGCGGGACGCCACCGGCGCCGGCAGTTCTGGATACTCAAAGTGTTCGGTGAAGGTCCTGCGATCAGGGTCGAAGGTGCTGCTGAAAACTTTGAACGTTACCCCCATACCGTTGAGAACGGTACCAATGGCGGTGAACAGATTGCGAAACCAACTAATCATGATCCACCTGTTGGAGGGGAATCAGGGAGTTCCCGAATCACCTAAAAGCGGCCATCAATCAAGGCCACCGCCACGAAAGAATCGGGCGGTGTTCACGAGAACATGCCAGTTCAAGAAGTTTCTAATGCCTACCACGGGGAGTATAGAGGACTGCCTGAGGACAACAAGCGGCAGAGTTCC
>CAZKSP010000055.1:0-12184 GCA_964555385.1 uncultured Chitinophagaceae bacterium | reverse complement strand
GCATGTTCATCATTACCGCCGGTCGAGTTGCGGTGACGGTCCGGACACCCACGGGGCAGGTCGTGACCATCCGGGAGTTGACGGTCGGCGACTATTTTGGCGAGCTCTCGCTTCTCACGGGGTCATTGCGATCGGCGACGGTGACGGCAGAGACGGAAACTCGGGTGCTTGAGGTGGGATACGAGGCGTTTCAAAAGATTCTGGAGGAGCAGCCCGAGTTGGTCGATCGATTGGGCAACGCCGTGCAGCAGCGTTTGCTGGAGCGGGAAGAAGCAATAGCGGGTGTTGAGCCGACGGACGGTCGCGGCAGTTCCCCTGACCTGATAACGGCCATCCGTGAATTTTTCGGTATTGTATGAGAGGCTAGCAGCGCGAATGGCGTGCTGCTGAATGAAAGAGATCTGCCATGCGGATTGAACTGCTGCCGTCGAGCCAACCTGCTAGCGATCGGCAGTTTTTGGTCAGCTATCTGGTCAACGACACCGTGGCGATCGACGCCGGCTCGATCGGGCTGCTTGCCGACCTCGACCGCCAGCAGCGGGTGGAACACGTCTTCATCACCCATCAGCACATCGATCACATCGCCACGCTGCCAATTCTGCTGGAGAATGTTTACGAGCCGGGCCCCAAAAGTATTGAGGTGCTGGCCGATCCGCAGGTCCTCGGATTCCTGCACAACGACCTATTCAACGGACGGGTCTGGCCCGACTTTCTGGCCCTTTCAACGCCTGATGATCCCTTCTTGATTACAACGCCGCTGGAAGCGAGGCAGCCGGTCGTGCGGGCCGGGTTGACTGTCATGCCGATTCCCGTCTCCCATGCCGTGCCGACGCTCGGCCTGGTCGTCGATGATGGTCAGTCGGTGGTCGCCTTTCCATCTGACACCGGACCAACCGTCGACCTCTGGCAGCAGTTAGCCGGTGTCGAACGGCTGCGGGCAGTTTTCCTGGAGGTCAGCTTTCCCAATAGCCTGGCGGGCTTGGCCGAGGTGTCAGGCCACCACTGCACCGCCAGCTTTGCCGCCGAGATCACCAAGCTTGATTTGCCGGTGCGTTGGATTGTGGTCCATCGCAAACCCCGCTACGCCGATGAGATTGCCGCTGAGATTGCCGCCCTTGGAAGGCCCGATGTAGAGCTTGTCCAGCCCGGTATGGTTTATGACCTTTAGGGTTTCGGGAGCCTGACTTCACTCCGCGGGGGCGTCCGTGGGTTGTTCAGCCTCCCGCCATTTTTCGCGACTGCTTCTTCCGCTCGTTCTCGGTCAGTAGCAACTTCCGCAGCCGGATCACCGCGGGAGTGACTTCGACCAGTTCGTCATCCTCAATGTATTCAAGCGCTTCTTCCAGCGACATCCGCCGGGGTGGCTTGAGTAGGATGTTCCGATCGCTGCCGGCGGCCCGGATATTGGTCAGCTTCTTTTCCTTGGTCGGGTTGACCGTCATGTCATCGTTGCGGGCATTTTCACCAACAATCATGCCCTCATAGACTTCATCGCCGGGAGCGACGAAGAGTTCCGACCGCTGCTGCAGGCTGTCGAGGGCAAAGCCAACTGCCTTGCCTGGCACCATTGAAACAAGCACTCCATTGGCGCGGCCACCAACGTCACCCTCGGCGGGCTGCCACGACTCGAACCGGTGGTGCATGATCGCCGTCCCTTGCGTGGCGTTGAGCACCCGGGTTCGAAGGCCGATCAGCCCGCGGGCTGGAATCGAAAATACCGCGTGAGCGAACTCACCACGCGACCCCATCTGCCCAAGCTGCCCACGGCGGCTACCGACCAGTTCCATGACGGGGCCGAACTTGTCCTGTGGAACCTCGACGACGAGGGTTTCAAAGGGCTCAACCGTCTGCCCTTCTTCCTTGCGGAGGATCACCCGTGGCTTGCCGACGGAAAGTTCAAAGCCCTCCCTTCGCATTGTCTCGATCAGCACCGAAAGGTGGAGCAGGCCACGGCCTGAGACGGCAAACTGCTCAGTACCCGGGATGGGTTCGACCCGCAGTGCGACATTGCGTTCCAGCTCTTTCAGCAATCGATCCCGGAGGTGGCGGGTGGTCAGGAACGTGCCGGAACGGCCGGCAAGCGGCGACGTGTTGATGCCGAAGACCATGCTCAGTGTCGGCTCATCGACTGCCAGTCTCGGCAATGGCCTCGGGTCACCGGGGTCGCAGAGGGTGTCGCCGATTTCGACCGGCTCAATGCCACTGACGGCGGCGATGTCGCCAGCTGTGGCTTCCTCGGCGTCAATTCGCCCCAGCTTGTCAAAAACCTGAAGGCCGGTTGCCTTTGCCGGCACGAGCGATCCCTCAAGTGTTGAGCGGAGGACCGGACCGCCCCGGGTGAGCCGGCCCGATTCAACCCGGCCAATGGCGATTCGGCCGACATAATCGGACCAGTCCAGGGTGGTGACCAGCATCCGCAACGGCGCAGTCTGATCGACTGCTGGGCCAGGGATTTTTTTCAGCACGAGGTCGAGTAGCGGCTGCATCGTTCCTTCTCGGACCGTGGGATCATCCGATGCATAGCCGTCGCGGCTCGAGGCAAAGAGATAAGGGAAGTCAGCGAGTTCGTCATCGGCGCCAAGTTCCAGGAAAAGCTCAAGGATCTCGTCGAGTACCTCATGGGGCCGGGCGTCGGGACGGTCGATCTTGTTGACAATCACCAGCGGTCGTAGCCGGGCTTCGAGGGCCTTGCCCAGCACGAACCGCGTCTGGGGCATCGGCCCCTCGGCGGCATCGACAAGCACCAGTGCCCCGTCTGCCATCCGCAGCACCCGTTCAACCTCGCCACCGAAGTCGGCATGCCCCGGCGTGTCGATCAGGTTGATTTTCACACCCTGCCATTCAACGGCAATGTTCTTTGCCAGAATCGTGATTCCCCGTTCCCGCTCAAGGTCGCCCGAGTCGAGGATTCGCTCGCGGTCAAGCTGGCTGGAGCGGAACTGTCCGCTCTGTCGTAGCAGGCAGTCGACCAAGGTCGTCTTGCCATGGTCGACGTGGGCGATGATGGCGACATTTCGGATGTCGCTCCGTCGGGTCACCGTGGTGGTGACGGCCGGTTCGGGGGCAGTGGCCATGAAGGTATCCAGGGAGGGGCCGTGAGGCCAAGTACCGGCGCTGATCTGCCGGCGGTGGGAGATGCATTATTCAGGCCGAACGGATGGCTGCATAGAGCCGTTCGACGAGCCGCTGTGGGGGCTCGTCGGGCTGCCGGATGATCATGCCGCAGCGGAGGGCAGGCCGTGGGGCTGCTTTGAGGGTGTCCCGGGCAGTCTCGGCGGCAGCACTCGCGGCTGGTCCGGTAAAGACGGCCACCAGTTCGTCGCCACCAAGTCGAGCCTGCATGGAAGCTGCAGTAGTCGCTGCCCGGAGCGTGGCGGCGGCCTCGGCGAGCAGGCGGTCGCCGGCAAGAAACCCGGCGTTTTCGTTCACTTCTTTGAGCCCGACAAGATCAACGCCGAGGATGGCAACCGGCACTACGGAGGCGGCGGTGACTGTCCGCAGCAGATCCTCAAGGGCAGATCGCGGCTGGAGACCGGTAACAAAATCGACCGGCGGGGCGACCTGCTGACCGTCATTCGGAGTGGTCATTCGGGTGGCACCAGTTAGTGGAGACGAAGGGGATCGAACCCTCAACCCCCGCCTTGCAAAGGCGGTGCTCTCCCAATTGAGCTACGTCCCCATAGGGCGAATTTGGATGCCTGCTGCCATCTCCAACGGTAGGCCAGTTCGCGACGACCAGCGAGTCGCCTGAGCATTTCGAGTGCGCGCGCCAAGACTCGAACTTGGGACCTCCACCTTATCAGGGTGGCGCTCTAACCAACTGAGCTACGCGCGCTCGCGGCCGTTGGCATCTGCCAACACCGTTGAAACCTACCCTCGCAGCCGACCCGTTTGCAACAGCCCGGCTTTTTTTCGCCGCTCTGCGGAGAAGCCGGCGCTGACGGCTTCCCGGAGCCTCGGGTAGGCTTCCCGCCTGACGCCAGCCCCGATTCCCAGTGAGGAGGCCGATTGCCGATGTTCAGCCGCGTCTGTCAGCGTTATGCCGGTCCTGTGCCCCGTTGCCTCGGAGCCACGTTTATTCTTTGTTGTTTCGCCGGAATTCAGACGGTGATTGTCACCCGGCCGCTCGCGGCTGCCCAACCGACCGTCGAGTATGCCCTTGGGCTAAAGCCGCGGCACACTGTCGATTACGACATTCCGGATGCCGCTGCTGCGAAGCAGGCGACACTTTTGATGGAAAAGACCGACGGCATGACCGCTTGGGTCGTCCGCTCGGCTGATGGCACGCTGCTGCGGCGTTTTGCTGATACCAATGGCGACCGTGTGGTCGACCACTGGAGCTACTACCGGGACGGCCTCGAGGTCTACCGCGATATCGACGCCGATCACGACGCCAAGCCCGACCAGGCCCGCTGGCTGGGAGCCGCCGGTAGTCGCTGGGGGGTCGACACCGACGGTGATGAGCGGCTGGATCGCTGGAAGCAGCTCTCTGCCGAAGAGGCAACCGCCGAAATTGTGGCGTCTCTGCGGGATCGGGATCCGATGGTCTTTCAGCGGCTGCTGCCGTCTCGAGATGACCTGATCGCAGCGGGGGTGAGCGGCGAATTGCTCGAGCAGCTTAGCAAGCGTGCCTCCAACGCTGCAGAAAATGTTTCCAAGCTGGTCCAACGCCAGCAGCAGATTGGCCCCGACACTCGCTGGACGGCGATGCTGGCTGGTACGCCGGGCGTGCTGCCTGAGGGAGGAGACACAACCACGCAGGATGTGATTGCCTATGACAACGTTGTCGCATTGACCGAGGCGGGATCGGGGAGTGGGTCGCAGGTGTTCGTTGGGTCATTGCTCCGATGTGGCGCAGTCTGGCGGCCGCTTGATCTGCCGCAGCTGACTGATGGTGGTGGGATTGTTACCGAAGGGTTCGCCTTCTTTTCTCCCCGAGCCGATGTTCAGTCCCTGCCCAGTGGCGTGGTGAGCACCGAGTCGCTCAAACCGTTTCTGGACAAGCTACGGCTACTGGAAGACCAGCTGCCGGGGGCGAGCGAGACCGAGCGTCGTAGGCTAGTGGCGAGTCAGGTTCAGGTCCTTGAAGAAGTGGTGGCGGCGGCGGCGGCTAGTGAACGGGAGTTTTGGCTGCGGCAGCTGATCGAAACGCTGGCTGCTGCAGCGCAGGAGGGAACGTTGCCCGACGGCATTGGCCAGTTAGAGCAGCTTGGCGAAGGGCTCGCGGCCTCAGACCCGATGAAGTCATTTTTGGCTTTCCGGCTGGCTTCGGCTCGCTATGCCGCCCGCATGCAGCAGCCTGAGGCTGACATTGAATCAGTGCAGGCGGCGTGGCTAGAGGAACTGGCCGCGTTCGTGGAAGCTTTTCCGGAGGCCGGTGATGCAGCCGAGGCAATGTTGCAGATCGGTATCGCTGCCGAGTTCTCTGGTCAGGAGGATGCTGCCATCGAACGTTACCGTGCAATTGTCGAACGGTTTCCGTCGTCACCGTCGGCTCGCAAGGCCAGCGGCGCTGTTCGCCGGCTCGACGCGGTCGGCAAACCGCTTGACCTCAGTGGCGAGACAACCGATGGCCGGAGGCTCAGTCTCAGTCAACTTCGCGGCACGCCGGTACTTGTTCACTATTGGGCCACCTGGTGCGAGCCGTGCAAGGTCGACATTGCCAGAATCAAGGAACTGCAGGCTCGTTATGGTTCTCGGAAGCTCGCTGTGGTCGGTATCGCCTTGGACGGCGATCGTGCAGCGTTGGCCCGGTTTCTTGAGGGCAGTCCCCTGCCCTGGCCGCAGTTGCACGAGCCGGAGGGGCTGGATGGTCGTCTGGCGGAAGAGTTGGGCATTCTGACGCTCCCGACCATGCTCCTGCTGGACGATAAGGGAACGGTCGTTGACCGAAACGTGATCGTCACCGATCTGGAAAAGCGGCTGATGGAAGTGATCGGCCAGTAATCGGCGGTCGCGGCTGGGCTGGCGACAAGCTCAAGGCGTTGATACTGTCAAAGGCTGGTCCGATATCCCAGTGAGCCGCCCGCATGCCCCAGCCACTTCTTGCTATTTCGCTCAACCCGCTCTTTTGCCTGGTTGGCCTGATTCAGCTGTTTGGCCTGCTTACGGCTGGAGGTGCCAGATTCAGCGAGGGCACCCGATACGAGCGATTGGGCCAGTGGATCTGTCTGGCGGCCCTCGGCCTGGTTGGAACTGTATGCGGGGTCACGCTGCAGCTCGGGCCCGGCGTTGCCACCACGAGCGCCGTCACGCTGACACTGATGACGATGATCGTGATCATCGACCTTCCCGCAGCCCGCCGCCGGGCGTAGGTGTTTGCCCGAGGCCCCCGGACTGGCGCCTTTTTTTCGCGCTAACCGGAAAAAAACTCCTCTCCGGCACCACCCGTTGCCGATGCACATGACATGGAAGTGTCGCCGGCTGGCGACGGGGAACGGGTTCGGCTCACGCCGGATGAAAGCGACTCCGAAGCGGTCGGCATCGAATCAAGGAGGGCTACATGTCACTGACGAGAATTTTTTGTGGGTTTGCTGTGCTCGTTGCCACCCTCGGGCTGGCCGACGTTCGTGCGGAAGATCTGGCTAAAACCGTTGCCGTGAGGCTGCGGGACTCTGGCACTCTCGATGGCTACCAGGTCAAGGTTCGGGCCAAGCAGGGCACCGTTTGGCTTGAAGGGAAGGTTTCCAATGCCAAGCACATTGCTGCCGCAATTGGGCTGGCTGAGTCGACTGCAGGCGTCGAGCGGGTGGTCAACCGGCTGACCGTCGCAGCGCCGGCGACAGCGCGTGGTGTCAATCTCGCTTTGCCGCAGCGGGCGTGGGATGCTGCTGGCGTTGCCGCTCCTGAGCCGCGGGGGGTTACGCTGCAGCCGGTTGATTCGCGGGCCACGGGGCCGCTTGCTGAGGATGTTGCCGTCGCCCGTCAGGCTGTTTATGCAGCAGAGCGGCAGGTGGCTGGCGGTCCGCGGCCGATGAGGATGACCTCCGCCCCGGTCCAGCCAGTGGGGATGCGGGCTATGGCCCAGCAGGAAATGATTGACGGCGAGCGGATCGTGCCCGGTTCAATGCGGGTCTACGAGGGGTCTGCCGGAAATCCCATGCCCGCAGGGGGCGGCTATCAGGGCCAGATGCCCGCAGGCCAGATGCCGGCGGGGCCGATGCCCGGAATGGCGATGGGGACGCCACGGCCAATGGGGGCAGCCGGCGTCGGCATGCCGCCGGTGCCAATGCGTGGGGATGGTCCCAACGTGCCGAACTATGCATGGCCTAGTTACGCTGCTTCGCCTAACTATGCGGCACTGCAGTACCCTACCCAGTACTCGCCGACCGCCTGGCCCTACATCGGTCCTTTCTATCCGTATCCGCAGGTGCCGCTTGGCTGGCGGCGGGTCTCGCTGGAGTGGGATGACGGCTGGTGGTATCTCGACTTCGACGAGCGGCATATCCACAGCCATCATCGGTGATTGGTGGCCGGTGGACTGTCAGATGGAACAATGAGCGAACTGCACCCGATTCGAGTGCACTTCCAGCAGGCCCGCCCGGAGGCGACTCCGGGCGGGTTTTTTCGTGGTGGGCCGAAAAATCGTCGCAGCCGGAGAAATGTCCGCAAGTTGTGTGACTGTCAGTGTCGATACAGACCGCAGGGTGTTTTATCCCTGCCCCACGCATGAGGAATGATTCAATGGCGACAACTCACGGGCGGCAGATTGCCGCAGTCCTGGTGGCAGCCATCGCGGTGACGCAGAGCGGCTGTTTCTGGCTTACGGCTCAGGGGCCGAACATTGGCCCGCTGGCGATACCAGTCCCGGTGCCTGTCGGCATCCAAAAGTCGAAGGAAGATCAGTTCTGGAACTACGAACGATATGAGCGAGCCCCAATCCTCGGACCAATCGCCGCTGGCGGTCCCTGTGAGGCACTCGACGAGCCGAGTGATGACGAGGTAATGCGGGCGCTGGAAAAAGCCCGTCCTGTGCAGGGTAATTGGCCATTTCTCTTTGAAGTCCAACGAAACAACGTGCGGATTACGAAATGCAAGATTTCGGACTACATCGATCCGCCTCGGCATTACCCCCTGGTCGGTCCCGCTCAACTGCACCATGCCCATTACAAGTGCACGATCTACTTCCAGGAGGTGAAGCGGGTGGGGTGGCCTGTGCCTCACACCTTGGTCGATGAGGATTGCCAGGAAGTCGTCTATATCGACCACGATCACCTGCACATGGTTGGTGACGTTGATACCGGCAGTGATGCAAACTTCTAGCAGGCCGTGAAGGTGGGCTGTCGCCGCTTCTGAAGCAACGGTACAGATTCCTGTCGTCCAGAGGCTCCCGTGATGAAAGCCCGCCATCGCCCGAGTCCAGTCCGCTGGCTTCGTTTGCTGATCATTCTCTTGCTTGCGGGTTTGGCCACGGGGGCGGGGCCAGCCCGCGGGCAGACGGTGAGGGCATGGGCAGGGAATGATGAGCCGGCGTCTGCACCGGCAGAAGCGGGCGATGAAGCGGTCGTTGCCGATGCGTCTGAGCCAGCTACCGGTGGCCGCATCGGTGGTTCGGGCCGGCCAATGGAACTGCTCTTTGGCGGCGGGCTGTTGATGATTCCGCTGGTTGCCTGTTCATTTGCCCTGATGGTGTTTGCGATTGAGCGGGCCGTGAGCCTGCGAACAAGTCAGGTTGTACCGGCCGTTTTTGTCGAACGGTTTACTGGTCGGCTTCAGGCTGGTGAATTTGATCGGGCCGAGGCGGCGGCTGCCTTCGCAGCGCATCCCAGTCCTGTTGCTCGCAGCTTTGCGGCGGCGGTCCGCAGGTGGGGTCGTCCGGCGGTTGAGGTTGAGCAGGCTGTGATTGATGCCTGTGAACGGGAACTGAATCATCTGCGTAAGTACCGCCGGGTCTTCAACGGCGTGGCAACAATCAGCCCGTTGTTCGGGCTCCTCGGTACCGTGCTCGGCCTGATCCGTTCTTTCAACGACATCGCTGCCGCCGGGGCGATGGGTCAGCCCGATTTGCTTGCCCGTGGCTTCGGTGAGGCACTGATCACAACGGCGATGGGACTGTTCGTGGCGATTCCCGCCTTGGTGCTGCACAGCTATTTCACAAGCCGGGTCGACCGGCTTGCGATGCAGCTTGATGAGTCGTGCCAGCCGGTGATCGAGGCGGTGGCCGCGACCAGCCCCGACCTGGCCACGAGGCGGAAAGCGGGGTGAGCGATGCGGCTGCCATCAGCCGGAGACGACGATCCGCAGGGGCCGAACCTGACGCCGATGATCGACGTTATCTTGGTAATCGCGCTTTTTTTCATGGGGGCGGCGCGATTCACGAATCATGAGCAGGCCATTGATCTCGACCTGCCGGCAGCCGCCGAGGCGGCTGTGGCTCCGGCGACAGCTCTTGTGATTGACGTTATGGCTGCTGGAACGATCCAGCTTGAGGGAAGATCGATCGAGTCTGACTCGCTGGGAGCGGAACTGGTTGCAGCCCGCGTCGCCGGTGCGACGACAGTGACGATTCGTGGGGCGAGTGATGCCAGTCACGGCCGGATGACGCAGGTCTATGAAGCCTGCCGGACGGCCGGTATTCCACAGGTTGCCATTGCTGTCCAGCGGCGTTGACCGTTGGACCCTCAATGCTGCGAAACTGCTCCTGCAGGGAAGGGCCTTGGGCATGACCTTTGTCGCTGGCATTGCAATCGTCATGGTTTTGGGCGTTGCCCTCGTCCTCGCCCTGCTCTTGCGAACCGGCTGGATGCAGTCGCACACGCTGAAGAAGTGCGTGCTACTGTCGTTCCTGTTGCATCTTCTGCTGGTTGGTTGGTTCATAGTGATTGGAGGTGGCGGCGGGGGCCGCGGGGCGACCGAGGCCGAGCCGGTGACGGTCATGCTGGTGATGGACGACACCTCCGGCGAGTCAACTGAGCCGAATGAGCCCTCCGTTGCGGCCGATTCTGAGCCGGCCGAGTCGCCCTCGCCCTCTCTGCCCGCAACCTCTTTAGAAGATGCAGCATTGGAAGTCAGCGTGATGGATGATGCTGAACCGGACTCAGCCGCGACCGAGCCCCCTCCATTACTGAAGCCCGAACAGCCGCAGATTGAAAAAATGGACGCGGTCGTGGGCGGAACGTCAGCAGATGTCGGTATTGGTTCAGCGAGTGGTGCGGGGTTGGCAGCGGCGGTGCGGACGACAGGCTCGCCCCAGCCAATGGCAGCGGCTGCTGGAAGTGTCCTTCCGCCGCGAATCGTCCTCGGGCCTCGGACTGGTCCGGCCCGTCGGCAGGCGGTTCTTGCTTGGGGCGGGTCTGATGCCACTGAGGCGGCGGTGGCTGCGGGGCTTGGTTGGCTGGCTCGAACTCAGTCGGCCGATGGTCACTGGGATGCCAGCCGTTACGAAGCCGGTCGGGTGGTTGGTCCATCGCAGGCTGGCCAGGGGGGGCACGGACCGGAGACCGGTCGGTCGAGCGATCACGGGGTGACGGGCCTTGCGTTGCTGGCCTTTCTGGCAGCAGGCCACACGCCTGAGACGGGGGCCTATGCCAGCGTTGTTGACCGTGGTGTGCAATGCCTCGCCCAGCGGCAGCGGGCCGATGGCTCGCTTGCGGGGCCGGCGGCATTCTTTGCGGAACTCTACTGTCATGGCATGGCGACGCTCGCACTGGCAGAGTGTTACGCCCTCACCGGTGACGCTAGCCTGGAACCAATCCTGCAGCAGGCGGTTGCCCACACGATTTCGCGACAACATCCGGTCACGGGCGGCTGGAGATATGCCGCGGGTGACCGGGGCGACACCAGCCAACTGGGCTGGCAGTTGATGGCGCTTGTGAGCAGCCGTCAACTTGCTCGTGCTGATGGAGAGGTTGCCGCGCAGGGTAGCCAGAAGTTTCTTGACAGCGTGGCAACGGGGCAGCGGGGCGGGCTTGCTTCATACCGCCCTGGTGAAGGCCCCACGCCCGCGATGACTGCCGAGGCACTCTATGCTCGACTGTTGCTCGGGCTTGCTCCCACCGACCCACGTGCAGTCGAGGCGACCTCTTATCTCGACCAGCATCGGCCGGGCCAGTCACGGGTCGATAGTTATGCCTGGTACTACGGCACCCTGGCGTTGTTTCATGTGGGGGGCAAGCCCTGGCAGCGTTGGAACAAGGGGTTGCAGCAGACGCTGTTGCCGCTCCAGCGAACCGGCACCGGTCCGCTGGTGGGCAGTTGGGACCCCGACGGTGCTTGGGGGCGTCACGGCGGACGTGTCTATGCCACGGCGGTTGCGGCCCTGATGCTTGAGGTCTACTACCGTTATCAGCCGCTACACGGGCAGGGCCGAGAAAAGCGGGCTGAATGAAACAATGCCAACATTTCAATGCTGGATCTCTGGGGCCGTGGCTGAGCGACGTTTGACCCGTCAGAGGCGTAAGTTAGACTTGTTTGAAGCTCAGTGGTTGCACAACCAACGTCTTTCCTCTGCTGCCCCAATCCTCCCCTGGCAGCCGGCAGACGCCGGCCAGTCCAGACAGAAAGGTCACCATCATGCTCGGCTTCATGGGTCTCGGCACCGTCGAACTGGTCGTCGTCGCAGTCGTGATTCTGCTGCTGTTCGGCGCGCGACTGCCGCGGGTGATGCGGTCACTCGGTGAAGGAATAGTAGAGTTCAAGCGGGGCATCAACGCCGGTGATGACGAGCCCCGTCTCGGGTCGCCCGGTAGTTCGACTGCTTCTGATTCACGACCAACTGAATAGCTGAGTGGCCAGTTGCTACGGCAGCTGGTACCGCATGCTGCTGGCCTCGTGCGGTCTGGTTGTGGTGGTTTTTTCTGCGGAGACGGCAAGTCATGTTTGGTTTGGGACCCTTTGAAATCCTCGCCATCGGCGCGATCGCGGTGATGCTCTACGGCAAGCGGTTGCCAGAGGTGGGTCGGACCGTCGGCAAGAGTTTGGCCGATCTGCGGAGACAGTGGGCAACGATCTCGCGTGACCTTGATGTGGCCGGCCAACTTGAAGGAAGCAGGACTGGTTCTGCCCGGCAGGTTCCGCCGCCAAGCCGCTATGACGAAGATGAATCGGCTACGACCGGCCCGGTGTTCGAGCCGCCGCAACTCCCGCCGGGGGCGTGACGAACCGCCCGGGTCGTGCTAAAGTTTCGGCGTCTCGGGCAGCTAGCTCAGTTGGTTAGAGCGCCACGTTCACACCGTGGAGGTCACAG
>CAZKSP010000054.1:0-12292 GCA_964555385.1 uncultured Chitinophagaceae bacterium | reverse complement strand
ACGGTAGACCGTTTCAAGCTGCCGGCTGCCCGCGTCACTAACCCGCGACCGGACGATTGCCATTCGGGCATCGACATCGACCAGTTCTTCGACGGCCTCGGCAGGCAGTCGCCGGCGGGCCCGACTCGGCATGCCAGCGACCACCGATGCCAGGGACAAGGGGCGGCTGGCAGCGTCTGATTCCTCAATGATGCCATGGATCTCTTCCAGTTGGGCGAGCACCTGATCGTCACGCCAGTCAACCGAATCCGGCCACTTCACAACCACATCGACGCCCATCACACCGCCAAACTCGGCGTCGACCGCCCGCAGGGCCCGGGCTGCTTCAGCCCGCCGCGGTAGGGCGTCGATCACTCGGTTGTCGGCGTCGACGCCGAGCCCCAGCAGGGTCAGCAGCAGCGTGCCAACCAGGCCAGCTGCCGCAATCGGCCGCGCGTGTCGAATGGAAAACGCGGCAAGTGTTCCGGCTGCTCGGCTGGCCAGTCGCCAGGAATGGCCGAGCTTCAGCCCCTGACAGAAACGGGTTGAGGCCAGCAATGGTGTCAGCAGAGTGACGGCCGCGAAGCTGGCAATTGCACCGGCTGCCGCAGCGATGCCAAAGGCCCGAACGGCTTCAATCCGAGCTGCCGCCAGCGACGCAAACCCGATGGCAGTGACAAGGCTGGTGAGCCCGCAGGCGGTGCCGACCCGGCGGACGGCCCCAGTTGATGCTGCCAGCGGGTCCAGCCCCCGCCGCACGCTTCGCCGCATGTCCTCAATGAAGTGGATAGAGTCACAGGTTCCCACAACGAGGGCCAGAGATGGCACGACACTGGTGAGGATGTTGATCGGCGCCCCGCAGAGCCCCAGCAGCCCCATGGCCCAGACGGCCCCAACCGCCGGCGGTAGACAGGCGACAACCGTTGAGCGGATGCTGCGGGCGATGGTTGCCGACAGCACCATCGCGAGGATCAGTCCGAGTGAGTTGAACAGCAGCATGTCCCGGCGGAGGGCTGCGGCAGCCTGGTGCCGGAGTGCCGGCAGGCCCGTCAGCTGGATTTCAAGGCCAGCGGTTTTCGATTGCTGCAGCCGCCGCTGCAGCGACTCCACCGCCGGGCCGAGGCGGGGTGGTTGGTCTGCTCCGGACGCCAGCCGGACAATCAGCAGGGTGGTGGTGGCGTCGGCCGACAGCAGCTGCCCGCCGACAAGTGGATGGTCTGTCGCACGTTCATGGGCCGCCCGCAGAGATCCTGCATCGAGCTGACCTACGGTACGGGGGATCACCGGCAGCACCGCCCCAACGACGCCTTGGCGGCGGACATCGAACATCGAGCGAACACTGGCGACGACGGGCAGTTCCTCGAGCTCACTGGCAACGCGGCGGAGGTCTGACAGCGTTGGCTCGTGGAAAAGACTGCCAGCAGGCCGGCTGATGCGAACTACGCAGTCGCGGTCAGGGCTGCCAAAGCGTTCCCCGACCGCATCGATGATGGCGAACTCTTCATCGGTTGAAACCGTGGCGGCGTCTTCTTGCCAGCCGGTCTGCCGAACACTCCGCAGAAGCGACCGCAGGTCGTCATCGATCCGAATCTGACTGAGGCCGTACGCGGCAAGAGCCGAACAGAAGACAACGGCCAGCAGGCTCAGCTGTCGCCAGCGGCCGTTTCCGGAATCAGGTGCCGCTCGTCCGGGTCGACGATCCAGCCCCGGCAACTGGCCGCTCCGCACTGGCAGGGAATTGCCGCGTCTGCCGGCCAGCAATAGTCGATCAGAAGCTGTTCCCCGGCGGCGATCGGGCGAATGGTCTGCAGCCACAGGCGGTCTTCCTGCTGGTTTGTCTCCTCGTCCTCCCAATAGAAGATTTCGCAGTTCGGTTCGCAACTGTGATTCACAAACCGGAGCGGAGCCGTCGGTTCCAGCAGCCGGCCGCTCGGCAGGGCCATGCAATAACTGGGGTCTTCGGGGTAGTCATCCATGATTTCCCCTGGAATTTCCCCGAGGATCAGCTCAGCTCTGAGCTGGCGGCGGGCGAAAATGCCGTTGCCCACGGCGGTTTCACCCACCCGAATCAGCCCGGCCAGCCGGTCACCACGCCGCCGAGAGGATCGGCGAACGGGTGGTGATGCAGGGGCCTCAACGGGTTGAGCGGCGGTGAGAGGGGCGGTGTCAGGCTGTTGCAGGACGGTTGGCATCAGGGGTTCGGCTTCTTCTATGCTGCGAGAGAGGTGCTGTGAAAATAAACTGGGCTGCGATCCGACTCTTCGGAACGCAGCCCCATCCTTCGCGGAAATCTACCAATGTTCAAGGCAAGTCGTCAACGCGGTTGGGGTTGGCTGCGGCTGATAACGCCAGTGGGATTGCTGCCTTGGCTGACGGCACTGGTCGCTGCCACTGAGATGCCACCGCTGCCGCCTGCCAGCTTTCGCGGTCCACCCACAGTTATTCGCATCGCCTGCTTTAATACCGAGGCACTCGCCGTGCCCGGAGAGTCGAGTCGATTTGCTCGTGAACGGTTTGACCCTGGACGACAGCGGCACCTCGACCGAGTGGCAGCGGTGATTGAAGTGGTCGATCCTGACATCCTCATCCTCTCCGAGATCGCCTCGGCCGAGCCGGTGGCGGCGCTGGCAGCCATCCTAAAGGACAAGGGGCTGGGAACCTTTCAGGTGCACCATGTCGATGGTCAGGATCGGTTCACGGGCTTTGATGTTGCCGTTCTCTCCCGGCTTCCGGCTGATCTGATCGACGGCACCACGGTTCGGCTGTTTGCCCCCCAAAAAGCCCCCCGGCGGTCGGCTGTGCTGGCGGGTGAAGCAGAGTTGCCCTGGACTGCCGAGCGGTATGTTGAACCGCAGGACGACGGCAGTAGCCGCGAAGAGATCGCCGTGCTCAAGCGGCATGCGGTCTGCTGCTTCACGGTGGCAGGCCGGCGGCTCGGGCTGGTCGGCTTGCACCTGAAGAGCAACCCAAGTGATCCCGGGGCCAACGCCCAGCGGGCTGCCGAGGTCGAGATTGTTCGCCGGATCGTCTGCCGTGAGCTCATGCCCGGCGGCTACCTGCCAATCGTGCTCGGTGACCTCAACGACTATGACCCCGACGTGCCAATGGCTGATCGAAAGCGGACGACTCAGACAGCAGTGCTGCGGAATCTGCGGGATATCGACCCCAGCCGCCCCGGTGAGGAGTTGGTCAATGCCGCCGCCGCGATTCCGCGGATAGCCGACCGATACTCATCGCACTGGGACTATAACGAAAACGGGGCGGCCGATCCCGAGGACGTCTTCACACTGATTGACCACATTCTGCTCGACCGTCGGCTGGCCGACGGGTTGCGACGGGCCTTTATCTGCCACGCCAGTTGCCTCGATGCATCCGACCATTTCCCTGTCGTCGTCGACATCGACCTTGCCGTAGTGCCACCTGCTAGGCCGTGAGCTCGTCTCGTACTGTTTCCAGCAGCTGTTTCGTCGCCTTGATGCCCTCCGGCTCAGGCAACTCCTTGCCTTCGTATTCGATGCCGACATAGCCGCGATAGCCAGCAGCGATGACCAGCTTCAGCATCCTTCGGTAGTCGGTTTTGGTTTCATTGCCCTCGGCGTCAAAGGCGTGGCTCTTGGCGCTTACCCCTTTGGCAAAGGGGAGGAGTTCCTCGACCCCCTGGTAGCGATCATAGTCTTGGAAGTTGCCAAAGTCGGGCAGCGTGCCGACGTTTGCCCGGTCAACCAGTTTCATCACGCCAGCCAGCCATTCGCCGTTGCTCGACAGCCCACCGTGGTTCTCGACAATCACATTGAGCTCAAGCTGGCCGGCGTACTCGCCGAGTCGCGAGAGACCGTCGGCAGCCAGCTTCTGCTGCTCTTCAAAGCTGCCGGCACTTGAGGCGTTGACCCGGATGGAATGGCAGCCCAACCGTTTGGCCGCCTCGACCCAGGGGAAATGGTTTTCGATCGCGGTTGTCCGAGCTGCGTTGTCAGGGTCACCGATTTTGCCAAGCCGGTCGCACATGATCAGAAGGTTCTCGACGCCTTCATCGGCCGCCCGTTGCGAGAGTTGCCCGAGGTAGTCGAGATCCTTTGCCTTGTCCTTAAAGAACTGGTTGACATATTCGACGGCATTGATGCCATAGGTTCGCTTTGCTTCTCGTGGAAAGTCGAGGTTGTTGATGGTTCCATCGAACAAGGCCCGATGCAGGGACCACTGGGCCAGAGAAATCCTGAATAGCGGAGCCTTGGCGGTGGTCGAGTCGTCGGCCAGCAGCGGCTGTGACGCGGCGAACAGACCGCCGCAGGCAAGCAGGCCGAACCGGCGACGAGTGAGCAACGGATTGAGTGCCACGGGGGAGGACGCATCAACGGACATAAATAAACTCCAGAGGGGCTTAGGAAGACTGGGGCGGAAAACTGCGGCCGCGGTACCTGCTGGCGACGCCCACGTAGGCAACAGCCGCTACCAGCATCACGCTGGTGAAAAACCAATAGTAGTTTGCCCCCTCAAGCCAGCGGTTGAGTGGGGGGCGGCTGATCAACGCATTCACCACAGCAGTGAATTCGTTGCCAAGGGCGATGCTTGCGAGGTAGCAACTCATCACAATCGACTTGATGCTCGGCGGTGCCTGCGTGTAGCTGAACTCAAGGCAGGTAATGCTCACCATCACCTCGGCGGCTGTGAGGAGGGCGTAGGCGAGTACCTGCCAGCCGATCGATGGCGTGGCGCCGCCGTCAATCCAGGTCTGGATCAGGCCGCTGATGCCGAAAGCGGGGATGGTCAGAAACATCCCCAAACCGATCTTGCGAAGTGGCGTCAATGAAAAGACACGGTCGATTGCCGGGTAGATCAGGTAGGAAAATAGCGGCACGAACAGCAGGATGAACAGGGGATTGACCGCCTGCAGTTGACTCGGCAACCAGGTGGTGCCGAAAAGCTGCATGTTCATGTCTTTGGCCTGCAGCACCCAGGCGCTGGCGGTCTGATCGAAGAGGCACCAGAAGGCGGCAATGCAGCAATAGATGGGCAGCAGGCCAACCAGGGCCTGCAGGCCCTCGCCGCTACAGGCCTCGCGCAGGAAAGCTCTGCCACGGGGTGGCACGTGGATGAAGCTGTTGCGGCCCAGCCAGAAGACCATTGTGGCCAGGGCCATGAGTACCCCGGGCACACCGAAGGCGAGCGCAGGGCCCGGGTGGACGCCGATCTTGGCCAATGGTGTGACCAGTCCGCCAAAAACCGCCGTGAAACTGTCTTCGTTGAGCAGGATGGGGGTCAGCAACGTGCTGGCCAACGCCCCGAGGTTGATCGCCAAATAGAACCAGCCGAAGACCCGGCTGAGCAGGTGGCGGTTGGCCGCCCCAAACTGGTCGCCAACGTGGGCTGACACACAAGGCTTGATTGCGCCAGTACCGATGGCGATGAGTGCCAGCCCCAGGCCGAGGCCAAGCCGGGTCTCGTCGAGGGCGAGCGAGAGGTGGCCCAAACAGTAAATGATCGACAGCCAGAGAATGGTGCGGTATTTCCCGAACAACCAGTCGGCCAGAATCGCGCCGATCAGGGGAAAGAGATAGCTGGCGACGACGAATGAGTGGACGTAGAACTTGGCATCCTCGGCCGACATCACGGCCAACTCGCCGCTGCTGTTCAGCAGGTGCTCGGTCATGAAAACCGTGAGAATGGCTTTCATGCCATAGAAGGAAAAACGCTCTGCAGCCTCGTTGCCGACGATGTAGGGGATGCCCGGTGGCATCCGGTCGGTGTCGGTCGGAGCGGTGCGGTAGGATGCAGACATCGGCAAATGTGGCCGGAGGACGCTAACGATTCTCCCGACAGTCGAGCAGGAGCCTGAGAGCAAGAGCATGGACGAAACCCACCCCGGCTGGCAAGCAGAGTGTCCCGACGGCTGGCTGGTGGTGACAGTCGACCGGCTGCCGGCCTGGCTGCTCGGGCCGTGGGGAGCCACCTGGGTTTCAACTCCGAGCATCTGCCGGTTGGCTGCTGCTGGCCTGGTCTGCGACCGTCTGCTGGTCCGTTCAACCAATCCCACCGACACGCTTCAGGAACTATTTGAGGCCCATCTGCCGGTTGCGGGCCAGGCAGGAAATCGATCATCGGGGCTACTGGAGGCCGCCGAATCGAGAGGGTGGCGGACAGCAATCGTGACAGATGCCGTCGAACATTTTGGCGGCCTGCTGGCCGCGCAGCCGACAGTGGAAGTTCTCGAAGTGCCCGCCGGTCAGCCCGAGCGGACTGCCGCAACTGATGAGGCCAGTGGCTGCGGGCGAGTGTTTACTGCTGCCGAGGCGATTCTGGTCGGTGGTGAGGCAGATCTGGTTTGGTGCCATCTGGGCAGTCTTGGCAGCGGCTGGGACGCGCCGCAGGGCTATCGTGAGGCCTGCTTCGATCCGGATGATCCCCCGCCGGATGATTCGGCGGTGATTCCAGACTTTGTGGTCACTGCTGAGACCGATCCAGATCGGGTTATGGCCGTAAGGCAGACGTTTGCTGGCGAGCTTGCTCATTTCGATGACTGGGTTGGCCGGCTGCTTGCGGCAGCCAGTCAGCGATGGCGGCGGGCGGGAGTCTTGCTCCTGGGGTTGCGGGGGTTGCCACTGGGCCTGCATGGGCGGGTTGGGGTAGGCCATGGAGAGCCGGCCCCCTTTGCCGAGCTGACCCACGTGCCGGCAGTGCTCGTCGATCCGGCGGGCCGTCAGGCAGCCCAGCGATTTGGTGGTCTGCTGCTGCCAGCTGACTTGGGGGCAACGGCTGCCGAACTGATCGGTGGAGCCGCGAATGCTGATGGCCGGGGTGACGAGAGGACCGCCGGTCAAAGCCTGGCAGCCTTGTTTGGCGGTGAGGCCGCAGCCTGGCGGACTGCCGGTCGTGACCGGATCTACAGTCATTCAGCCGGTGGTCAGGCAATCGCCGTCTGCGATTGGACGTTGGTGCAGCCGGTCGATCAGCCGCCCCGGCTGTTCGCCAAACCCGATGATTATTTTGAACTGGCCGATGTTGCCGACCGCTCCCGAGATGTCGCCGCAGCACTCGCCAGCTGCCTTGTTGCCCCAGACTGCCAGGCCGAGCGTTGGGAAAAACCGCTGCCTAAGTTGCTGTGGCCCGATGACACCAGCGACCGATACGAATAACGGAGCGTCAGGTGGCGGATCTGGTTTTGCTCCATTGCGGTTGGGCCGATACCATCCCGCCCCCGACTGGCCCCCGCTTCCACTTGTTTTCCCAATGCACGCTGTTTTTTCTGTTCATCTCAGCTGGTGGCGACTTGGCGTGCTGGCGGCTGTTGTCTGGCTGGGACCAACAGCGAACGGCCAAGCGGCACCCCAGCCTCCTCCCGTTAGCCTTCGCGTGCAGTGGGGCGGCGGTGACCAGCGGGCTTGGCAAGGCCGGATCGAGCTGATTCATCCGTCCGCATCTCCCTGGAACAGTCGAAACGGTGTGGCTGGAGCGGACGCACTTGACTGGCGTCTCCTTCGTTCGGATGCGGTGGCAGGCCGTGGCCTGTACCGGGATGGGCCAGCGCTCATCCTTAATGACGACCAGCCGCAGGCCGGTGGGGCCGTCGAGTTGCGAATAGCTGATTGGCAATCGGCCAGATTGCGGCTTCACCTTCGGCCAGACACTGCCACCGCTGACGAGCCGGGGGTCACGATTGAGCAGCCGGTTGCTGCGCTGCTGATGGATGACGAGCTGCACCAGCTTGATGCCCGAGGTAACCGGCTGACGATCGGGCCAGCCCCGGGTACTTTGTTGCGGCTCCGAATGGAACCACGGCAACGCCCACACCAGGAAAACCGGGATGAGATCTGGGCCACTGCCCAGCCGGTCCGACTGACGGTTCATCCGCTGCTGCCCACGCGGCCCAGTGGTTTCGGGAGCATCGACCTAAGGCTTGTGCTGGCCGACCAACGGACCGGCGAGGAGCTTTTAGCGCACACGCTGCCGTTGGCGCCCCCCGCGGAACCGCCGGATGGATTGACTGAATCACCGGCTCTGCAGGCCTGGCAGGCGGCTTATTTTGATTTTGACCTTCCCAAGTTGGCTGGCGTCTATCAACTTTCAATCGAGGCAATCGAACGGGGCCGCTTACGGTGGTCCCGCACGCTGTTGTCCCGAACGATCGATTTTCCAGTGGTCGACTTGGCAGGTTCGCCAGCTGCCCCCGCAGCCGCGCCATGGCAGATCATCTATCGGCTTGACCCTGGCAGCCCTCGGCTGCACGAACGACTGCGTCGCCTGCCGGGGCAGGCGGCCGAGTCAGTTGCAGCCATGCGGCGGCTATCGTTGCCAGCGATGCCGATGCCCTCACTGACGCGGGCTGCCGACAGCCTGCCGACGATGAGTCTCCCAAAGATGAGGTTGCCGAAGGTGGCCCTGCCGTCGCTGCCCAAGGTGTCGGCAATCGACTCGCTGGTGCCCACCTTTGGCGGACTGCTTGCAACCGGTGATTCAACGGTTGAGCCCCACCCGCTCGGGGCGATGCTACGGCTGCCGCCGGCGAGCAGCCGGACAACGCCAACCTGGGAAGGCGTGGTCGTAGCCGCAGCAGTCCCCGGCTTGCCCCATGCAGTTGAAATTGATTACCCCAGCGATCAAGAAGCGGTTGTTGGGGTTTCAGTACTCGAGCCGAATGCCGATGGAACAGCAGTTGTGGCTCGCTATGACGGAGGTTTCCAGGTGCCGCAGCCGCTGGCTGGAGAATCTCCGGAACTCCGGCAGCATCGGTTCGTCTTCTGGCCCCAAACCCGCTCGCCAGTGATCGTGCTGAGTAATCCACTCGAGAGTCAGTCGGCAACGATCGGCCAGCTCCGTGTGCTTGCCGGCCCTCGACAGTTGGTCAATGACAAAGCTGCCAGGGAGCGGCCTGCCGGCCGGCGAATCTATGCCCACCTGCCACGGCAGGTCGAGGCCGTCACCAGGCCAGGCAGCGGCATGGTCGTGAGTGGCGGGTCAGATGGCTGGGTTGGCTGGTATGAAAACCTGCGGCAGTCGGCCGCCTGGCTGGCGACACAGTTGGCGGACGGAGTTGCAGTCGAGGTGTATGCCGCTGGTGCGGGCCTCTGGCAGTCCCCAACCACGGCAGAAGGGCCTCGCTGGGATAATCAGCAGGATGCCCCGACGCCGGTTTGGAACGGTGCCGACCGGCTGACGCTGGTGCGTCATGCCTGTCGATCCAAGGGTCTGGGTTTGGTGCCTAGTCTCCGGTTTGATGGGTTGCTGCCCAGTCTTGAACAGCAGCTTGCAGATCCAGTCACTGCCTCTGGCCTTCTTTGTATCGGCCGCGATGGTCAACCCCGTGCCGCTGAAGCAACTGCGGCTGGTCGTCATTACAACGTGCTTGATCCGCGGGTTCAGGATGCCGTCGCAGCGGTCATGAGCGAACTGATGAATCGGCTGGGGAATGCCGGCGGTCTTGAGGGAGTCGCAGTCACACTGCCGGCCGACGGCTGGCTCCATCTTCCTGGCCTTGCCTGGGGGCTCGATGATCGGACCTTCAGCCGTTTTGCCCGCGAGACGGGGCTGGAGGACCAGCTGCCAACTGCCGCCGGTCCTGACCGCTTTGCTGCCCGGGCTGCCGCCGTAGAGGGGCCGTCCCGGGAGGCCTGGCTCAGTTGGCGGGCCGAGCAGGTTGCGGCACTGCATGCTCGGCTAGCGGCGATCGTAGCGGAGACCATCGGCCAAAGCTATTTCATCATGCCGACAACGTTGCTGTTTGCGGGTGAAGTGAGTCAGCGATTCTCCCCCGACCTTGCAGGCCAGCCGCCGACTGATGACCTGCTGCGGGAACTTGGTCTCGACCCGGGCCGGTTGACCCGCGCTGACAATGCGGTGTACGTCACTGGTCGGCTCCATACCGTGAGTGGCACCCTTGCCGCTGAAGCGACTGTAAAAGCCACCAATCGGTCTACGGCAGTTGCTGCCTGGGAGCAGCGGGCCCGCCGCCGGGGTCTGGTACTGCTCGAGCAGCCACAGCCGTTATCCCTTGACGAATTGATACCCCATGGGCCGTTCGGAACGAATGAGTTTGCTGGCTCCGGACACTTTCACGCCGTTATTGGCGGGGCCGAGAGGCAACGACTTTTGGTCGAGGGCGTGGCCATGCAGGATGCTGAAGTTATCTTCGACGAGTCACTGCGGTGGGCTGGACTCAACGATGAGGACCGAACGGTACGCCGAGGGTTCATGGCCATTCCGTCCGGTCGGCTTGAGCGGTTGCCTGATCTGCCGGTCGATTTTCCGCTTTGGTTTCAGGCGGGCCGCGATGGATGGTTGCTCCTTGCTGGCAATGCCAGTCGACTGCCGGCTCGACTCGAAATCAGAAGCTCAGAAAAGCCGGCAGTTGTCACTGATGTCGCCACCGGTGAAGAGTTGCCCATTCGTGAAAATTGGATAACCGTCCCCCTGCCAGCGGCGAGCCTGCGGACGATTCGCGTAGACGGGCCGTCGCCAACAGTTCCACCAGCGGGGGCTGTCGTCCGCTTCGACGAGGATGTTGTTCGATTGCTTGCTGATCAGGTGGCTAACTTGAGGCATCGCGAAATGGTGATCGCGTCTCCTCCAGCGATTCCGGTTCTCGATAACCCTGGCTTTGATCTGCCCGGGATTGGCGCTGGCATCACCGGCTGGGAACTGGTGTCGCCAGCTGCTGGAACACTTGAGTTGGCCGAAGCGGCACGCCCTGCGGCTGAGCCTGAAGCCGAGAATTGGGCGGCCAGATTCTCATCCGTCGGCGATCTGGCAACCATTCGCAGTAATCCGTTTCCACCACCGGCTACTGGCCGGGCGAGTGTGGCCGTCTGGCTGCGGCTGCCGGAGGGAGCGCCACAGCCACCGTTACGAATTGCGGTGGAGGGGCTGAGTGAGGGGCAAGAGTATTACCGCTTCGCTCCGGTGGGCGCGGCTCCGGGGGGGCGACCGCTGGCTGGCGAATGGACGCGATTTGTGCTGCAGGTAAGTGACCTGCCAACCGATCCCAATGAGTCACTCCGGTTACGATTTGACATGCTTGGACCTGGTGTGGTGGAGATAGACGAACTGCGGGTTTTTGATCTGGTGCTCGCAGATTCACAGCGGGCTGAAATTGAGACGCTGCTCGACCAAATGGAACACGATTTGGCTACCGGCGCGACGGCGAACCTGCTGGCTGCAGTTGACGGCTATTGGCCCCGATTCTTGCAGGCGGCGGTGAGTGATGAGCAGGTAGACGCCGCAACGCGTCGCCTCGCCCAGCGGGCGGCGCGGGAGGCTGAGGCCACGGCTGAGCAGAAGACGGCGGAACAGCCCCCCGGTTTTTTCGATCGGGTTCAGAGTTGGTGGCGATAGGGCCAGACTTCCTTGGCGAAAAGCTCAGGCCTCCCGACCGACTTTCACTGGGAAGAAGAAGGCGATGCCGAGGTTCGCCAGCCTTTCCCGGTGTTTTTTGCCTGCAGCCTGCCGCCGCTTGGCAGTGGGGTCGACTCAGTTACTTATTTGCCGCCGAGAGATCAAACGCAAAGTCGTTTGTCTGTCCGCTTTTGACCGTCGCGGCTAGGGGAGTGGTTTCGAGGGTTTGATAGACCTCTGGAAGTTCGTTCTTGGTGACTTCCTTGGGCATCTTCATTTTTCCTGTCGTGAGTGCTTCATAATTTTTCTCGTACTCTTCACGACTCATGCCACCCGTGGTTGTCAGTTTGTGAATCATCACCTGATAACTGCCCTCCAACGCTCCGTCATTCGGGCGGAGCGTTGAAAGGATGAAGGCACCTGAGGCGTCCGTACGAGCCGTTGCCGCACGTCCGCCAGGAGCGGTCGGACTGAACACGACCGTGGCATCAGCAACGGGTGATCCCGCGAGGGTCACAATTCCCCTCGCATCAAGGGTCGGGAGTGACGATCCGGCAGATCCACAGCCTGCCATGACGGCGCATGCAAAAGTCAGAAAAAATAGTCTTGAGACGACTTCGGCAATCTTCACTGTTGAGTTCCTTGGAGTGATAGATGTTCGTTCATCAAAGGCTGCATGAATTATCCTCAGGAGCCTGCAGATAAAGCCTGTTGCCACATGATGCGGTTGCCGGCAACGCCCGAAAACCTCCCGGGGTTCCGGGCATTGCCCAGTTGGAAGAAAGCTGTGGATGGCTTTCTTCGCAGACATTAGGGCTTTGAAGCCGCCTCACCACCATCACGGGTGCCGAGTGCGCCCCACACGCCGTAGGGACTTGCTCCAGAACCGACATAGGCTGCCGCAGAGTTTCCTGCATTGATGCTGTCGGCAATCGTTGAAACCGAACCGTCGGCAAAAAGCACACAAACCACGCCCGGGTGCGCACTGCTG
>CAZKSP010000053.1:3637-12383 GCA_964555385.1 uncultured Chitinophagaceae bacterium | reverse complement strand
TCAGCGGTCGAGAGCCGCCTCAGGCAGCTTGAATCCCGGCTTGCAGAGACCGCATCTCAGTCCGGTCGCAGATTGACAATCACCAGCCTGGTCATGCTCAGCCTCCTTGTGGGAGCTTTTTTCTATCTGCGGTTCATCGCATCGAGCATTTCCACCTACGCTGAAGCACCGACGCTTGTTGAACTGGTGGCGGCACAAGTTGAGCCAAGGCTGCAAGAGGCGCCAGCTGAGCTTGCCTCTTCACTGAAGGCACAGGCTCCTGAGGTTGTCGGACAGGGAGAGAAGCTTCTGCTGGATGCACTACCGCAACTTACTCAGCAGGCCGATGAGTTCTTGGTCAGCTTCTTTGAGCAGGAGTTCAAGCGTATTGAAGACGAAGCCAGCAAACTTATTCATGAAGCCCTAGACACAGCTGTTGCCCAAGCTCGTGAAAAAAAGATCGACCTAACCAAAGAGGGACAACTTGAAAAAGCCGTTGCCCAGGCTGCTCCAACCCTCCGCGAAATGGCTGAGAACCTCATCAAAGAGAACTTTGCAAAGTATTCAGCTGGCACTGAGGGTGTCGCTGCCTACCTCGATCGTATCGCCACAAGTAACGATCTATCGGACCATGAACAGTCTCAAAAAGAGGTGCTGATCACTGGCCTCGCCCTCCTGCGGAAAATGGAAGACGACAGAACTCGAGCCCCTCTCCAGAGCCTCCTCGACGGGCAGTTCCCATCCGATTCACCGATCGTGCCGAGCGGTCCTCAATGATGAGTCCGCAAGGAACCGCTTGCTAACAGCTTGGATTTACTCAATCTGAGCAATCAATTAGTGGATGCTTGGACCTGCTCTGCAAACGCAAGTTCATCCTGCCAGCGTTTTACTTCCCGCTCCAGCTCAGCCAGTGTCTGCGCGGCCTGAGCAGTCGCTTGCTTCAATGCGTCATCTGCTTTTTGCATTCCAGCCTGAGCCTGCTGGCGAGCGGCGGTTGCCTCATTCTTTGCAGCCTCAGCCTGAGTTCGCAAATCCATGGCCTTCTGTTTTGCCGCTTCTGCCTGTGTCTTTGCCGCCTCTGCCTGTTTTTTAACGGCCTCCGCTTGCTGATTCGCGTCAGCAGCTTGTTTTTTCGTCTCCTCCGTCACTTCGGAACTGGCTGTCGCATCCGCTGCGGCCTTTGCAGCTGCGGCGCTTTGCTTCGTGGATGCTGCGAGCTTTTCCGCAGCCTCAGCTACCTTTGCAGTTGCGAGTTCCAAGGCCTTCCCTGCTTCGGCAAACTTCTTGTCTGCCTCGACGAATCGTTGCTCGGCCACAGTCACCTGCTTCGCTGCCTCAGCCTGAAGCTTTTTCAGCTCAACCGCCTTCGTTTCAGCCGCCTTCCTGGCCTCATCAAGCGCACGTTTCGCATTCGTCAGATAGACCGGGAGTGGTGGCGGATTCGAATCAATTTTGCCCAAACGCTTTCCATCCCCCAGGGAGAACACTTCAACCTGTCCCGCCCAATCACCAGCGATCACGAGATCTTGCTTGTCGTTGACTACCACCCTCGTGCCGATATCCGTGACATCTCCAAAATCACGCTCAAGCTTTCCGTCCGAACTCCAAAGCTTGACCTTACGATCACGTCCGATGGAAACCAGACGGCCATCATTGAGCCAGCAAACGTCCGACGCTCCACCACCATGGGCACTCCAGGAACGGACTTTATTCCCTTGGTCGGCATCCCAGAGATGAATGGTTCCATCTTCAGCGGTACTGGCCAGGAGCAGACCGTCGGCACGCCAGGCAATCGCAGTAATACCTCCGGCGTGACCCTTTAAAATTGCCCATTCACGGGCACCAAAGGACTCCCAGAGAAACAGATTTCCAGCCCGATCACCTGTCGCGAGCAGCACGCTATCAGGAGAAAACGCAACCCCGGTGATCCAATCAGTGTGTTTTGTAATTTCGCTCTCAACCTGCCCATCGGCTGTTGTCAGCAACCGAACCGTCTTGGCTGAACCTCCGAGGGCCACCAGACGTTGGTCCGCTGAAAGGTCGGCAGCGAGTACTTCGTCATACTCATCACCAAGGGTAATTAATCGTTTTCCACTAGCGATGTCCCAGACCGCGACCTGACCACTCTTGGCGGCCACACCCCCTGCACCAAGCAAGAGCCGGGCGTTTCTGGAGAAACTCAGTGTCTGGCAATCACCTTCAGGAAATGGCAATACTCCGAGAAGTTTCCTGGTCGTTGGACTGACGAGAAGCACCTGCTGACGTCCGCCAATCGCGACAAGATCACCATGCGGCGAAGCGGCGAGACCGGTAATCGTCGTGGGTCGAATACCGTGGGTGACGACCTGCAAGGGCAGTCTTGGTGGAAGAACAGGATCCCCTTCCGGCTTCACAATCGCCCCTGGGTCAAGCGCAAGCTTGGTGGTGGTCTTGGCGATGACCGGCTTTGACCCGTCCCGTTCTAGTAATCCACCGACAATCCACTTTTTAATCACATCGAGCATCGAATCTGGGATCCGGTCCGCATTGGGCGGCATAACCGGTTCTGATTCATGGCTTGCCACCTGCCAGAGATACGATCCGTCTGGGTCGCCTGCTGCGAGCACCTCACCGGAGTTTCCACCAGCCTGCATTTGCTGGTAACTCGTTAGGTCAAGACCTCCTGCCCGCTTCCCGGCGTTGTGACAGCCACAACACTTTTCCTTGAAAATAGGCAACACGTGCTGTTCATAGGTGGGTGGCATTTCAGCTGCATCGAGCATGCCCGAAGCACACCCAAGCCCAGACCCTATAAACGCGCAGACAATGAAGCGGTAAGTTGAGTGTCGAAAAAATGTCAGCTTCATTTTGATCGGATTGAAGGTGCAGTCGCAGCCATCAAGTAGGTGCAGACTGCTGAAATCAGTGATTGAAAATGAACTCGGGAGAGTTCAGGAGGGCCCAGAAAATATCTTCGATCGCCTGCTTTCGATCGGGTTTTCCCTGAAGGTCTGCTACGAGTTCGATTCGCTCCCGCTCGACGGGCTTTCGCCCGTAGCACCGAATGATCAGGCGATCGATAATCTCACTGTCTGTCAGTGTTTCATTAATCCACTGGCCGATCAGATTGCCTTGGCGAATACGGTCATTCGCAACATCGCCATTCAAAAGATGCAGTGCCTGCGAAAGACTTGGGTCCATGCTAACTGCACACGAACAGACGTCCTCTCGGGTCGCACGGCCAAAGGTGGTCAAGAAATAGGTGGTGGTTCGCCCATCTGCAACCTGTACAGCCCGCGCACCCTCAGGAAGGCCAGGAAACTTGTTCTTTGTCTCCGTCACCTGAGCAAGTATGTCAAGCAGAACCTCGGCTCGGATTCTACGAACGGCAGCATGGGAGAAGTTGGTGGTATCAAGTCGGTTTGAGGCATTGGGATCACAGCTTCGCTGGTAGGTCCGAGATGAGGTGATATCACGCACGAGGCCGCGGAAATCCCAGCCAGAACTGACGAAACGGTGGGCCAGTTCGTCCAAGAGCGGGCCATTAACCGGCGGGTTACTCACCCTGAAATCATCGGGTTCATGAACAATTCCTCGACCCAAAAAATGCGCCCAAACCAGATTGACAATCCGCTTGGCAAAGAATGGATTTTCGGGGTCGACCATCCAATCAGCCAGTGCCTGCCGCCGGTCCTCCGTCTTTACGCTCGGCGCATCGCCCCCGAGGAATTTTGGCGACACATTACTTCCTGAAACCGGGTGCTTCACCGCTCCACCGCCAGAGTCGAAAACGATCGTCTCACGCGGGTCTTCTGCCCGTTTTCGTTGCAGCTGCGGGAAAAACGCCGCGAACCCGTAATAGTCGTCCATCGTCCAGCGGTCAAACGGATGGTTGTGACACTGAGCACACTGAATTCTCATCCCAAGGAAGGCCTGGGCGATGTTTTCCGTCAGTTTCAGCGTATTCCGCTCCAACTGAAAATAGTTCGTCGGTGGGTTGTCGAAGGTACCACCTGATGCAATGAGCAGGTCACGGACCATTTGGTCAATCGGCTGATTCGCCGAAATCCGGCGGTCGAGCCACTGGTGGTAGAGGAGTGCTCCCTTCGGGCTTACGTCGTTCCCTTGTGAACGGATCTGAAGAATCTCCGCCCATTTCATCACCCAGAGGTCAACAAACTCCTTCCGCTGCAGAAGTTTGTCGATGACTTGCAGCCGTTTGTCCGGTGATGTGTCAGCAAGAAAAGCGGTACGCTCGTCAGCACTCGGCAAGAGCCCAGTAAGGTCAAGTGTCACCCGCCGAAGAAAGACTTCATCGTCGCATACGGCCGAGGGACTGATCCTAAGACTCTTGAGTTTCGTATCGACGAGATCGTCAATCCACGTGTTCCCGCTCGATTCGGGAAACTCAAACGCGAGCCCCTCCGGAATCACAACTGCTGGAACTCCGACCGTAATAGTGTCATACCGCGCCATCAAAAAGGCTTCACCCCGTCGACCGCTGGCGACCTGCCCGTCCTCAGCAACCGCGGCAGAGCCCGCATTGCTCGACGAATACCACACGAGATCCGTCACATCGCGGTCTGTCCCGTCGGCAAAGGTAGCCACGGCCACCAGTTGCTGAGTCGCCTTTGAGCCCTCCAGCAGCGATTCCGGCGGGTAGAGATTAAGTCCCGTGAGAGCAGGCACCTTTGCCCCCCCCTCAGGATCATCTTGAGCCCCCGCTTCGATCCAACGGATCAGCGTGTGGGCAAGATCGCTCTCGAGAGAAAACCGCTTGCCCCCTGTGTGAGCAACTGCACCAACTGCTTTTTGAACCAAGAGGCTACCCGCAGGATCCCCCAGATCAACGCGTCTTCCCGGCATTTCCCGGGTGATCCGCTGATAGTCACCGGCAGGATCAAACCCAAACAAGGAAAGCCGAAAACCGTCCTTGCCACGCGCCGCACCATGGCAACTGCCCATGTTGCAGCCACCCCGCGCAAAGACAGGCATAACATCCAACCGAAACGAAAGCGGCGGATTCGCTTTGGCGTTCACCACCGTGACCGGCAATTCACGCGTCTGCCCCCGGCATTCGATGGTGAGTTTTGTCTTGCCGTCAGCCAACGGCCGAATGACCGGAGCAGGTCGTCCCTCACCCGAACTCACAGGATCAACGACTGCCAGTGCCGCGTCACCTATCAAAACCTTGGCTTCGGACGAAAGATCGAGGGTTACGCCATCAGACCGCTCCCCCTGAACGATGATCCGCTGATGATCACGAGCTGAATCGAGCTGAATGACCGGCGGATAAACACGCAGGTCAACGATCGCTTCCGGCTTCGCTGAGTCGGCTCGGGCAGGGCTGCCCTCGGTTCCTACAACGAGCCCTGCCACCAGGAGCATCAGCCCGAACCGGAGCTGTCCCTGGCAAGGACGGATGCACTTAATCTTCACCAGCTTCATTATCCACCCGTATTCTTTTGGCTCCATCAGGCTTATTCCTCGGCACCTGACGCTTTGGACCCGTCCCCTGCGGCAGCGATCACTCTCGCCTGTTCTCGAAGGCGTTCACGGCGGGAGAGAACTTTCGGCTTAGGCTCTGCAGGCTTTTGCTCGACAACAGGCTTTTTCTCAACAACCTTCGTCGGGGCAGGCAGCGGTTTGTCGATTCGCAACTCACCGGCCTTCACCTTGTGAATCACCCAGTCCTCGTTTTGGGGAACATGCAGCTCACAGACAACCGAGCCGTGCTTGCCAACCGGAGCATCCTCGGGAACAGTAATCGGAAACGTCACCTCAGTATCACCAGGCGAGACAGCCACTTCCTTCACCGAACACTTGGCAGGTAAACCCAACAACATCGCTTTCGCCGATGTTTCGGCTGCAGCTGCAAGCTTGCCAACCATCAGCACTTCGCTTCCCAGCTCGCCAGCTGCCCGATCAACAGCAAGCTGAAGCATCGGCTCCCTGACGTTCAGCGTCACAGGACGAGTCGCGATCTCAAAGCTTGGCCGTGTTTTGGCAAGTTCGCCTTTCGGGGTGACCGTGGCCGTTACCACCACACCCCACGGACCAATTGCAGCTTTGTCATTTGCGTTAATCGGATAAACAACCTCTGAGGCGTCAGCCGGAACATTGACACCCGAGGCAGCTCCGACTCCGGGCGGCCGAAAGGGGAAGGTCAGGCGAATCGCACCGTCAAATCCCTCGTCTCGTTTGATCTTTACTTTCAGATCGAGTCGCCCTGACTGCACCAGAGGGACGGCTGGCTCAACCAATTCAACTTCGACTGGCACGGCAGCAACTACACTCACTGGCATCCGGTCACTGAAACTCTGCCGCCAACAGGTACGGTTCGGATTGCCATGGACCAGTTCAGTCGGCTGCTGAAGTCCTCCGATCACTCGAGGCGCCTCCTCAGCCTTTTCGCCCTCTGGGCCACCGGCGGCGGGTTCAGCATTTTTTTCGACCACGACCAACTCAACCGCCGCCATGGTCGCGGCGAGTTCAGCGTCCTTTGTTGCTTCAAAAACAAGCAATGAAGACGGCGAGTTACTGGGCAGCGGCGTTGGAGTCGCCTGAACTCCATTGGGAAGGTCTGTCATCCGTGGCTGGACGTTTTCACTGATATCTGTTCGCGAGGCGTTGACAACCAACGCAACCCGGTTGCCCCTGGGAACCTGGGCGATCAGTCGCTGCTGGCTTTTAGTGCGAGCCGGCGGCACCGATACCTGCATTTGTGGCTCAACGGGGGTCGCTTCGATCCACCAGACGAAGGTCTCACCCCCACGATCCTGATGATCACTTACCCGAACTAGGAATGATCCTTCCTGCGGGACGGTGACCGTCATCGCACTATCAGGGCCGGCTGAATCGTCGTTGCCGGTGATCCTTTGCCGTTTGTCATTGTCCTGATAGGCATTCAGCGTGATGTCAATTGGGGAACCAAGGCGGCGGCCCCAGGCCCGCACATGCCACTTTGATCCAGCAGCAGCCTCAAATCGCATCCAGTCGATATCGCCATCCTGTTGCAGTTGCCCCCAGGCTGCGGAGGGCGCGGGGAATGTCTGGCAGTTCGTGGGCTCGTTGTTCGGCTCTGTCTCACGGAACGCCGGCAATGGGCTGAGACGGAAGGGAACCCCTTCTGCCGAAGCTACGCCATCACGAACCGCAGCCACATTGAAAATTCCGTCATGCTGAACGTCCCGGCGGACAAGCTGTTTTGGCAGCGTGATGTCGGTCTTCCAAGCACCGTCAGAATCCCCAAGCCATTCAACAGAGAGCGTCTCTCCGGGCTTCCCGCCAGGCGGCAGGCCGACCAGCGGGGCCGGGAACCGTCCGATATGAAGCAGGTAGAACGAATTGTCGTCTCCCAGATAGGCACTCTCCCGAACCCGGAGAAAATAATTGCCATCTCGCTCAACGCGAGCGGAAATCATTGCGTCTTGTTGCAGCAGCGGGTGGTCGTCACAGGCGGCAATGACAAAACCATTCTCATCAACGAGTTCGACAGCTGGATCGAACGGAGTATGGTTGAGCCGGACACCCCGAAGGCTGGCCGATATTTTCTCTCCCGCTTTCAGGGAAACACGATACGTATCAACGTCTTCCCTGCGAGCGACGCCGGCGACGGTCTGGGTGGCACCGCCCTCCAATGCAACGACCTCCGCCGCCTCCTGACTGTCGTTCCGCTGCTTGTTGCCACCAGCAGTTTCCTGCTCAATCCGGACGGGGCTATCGACAATCGCGAACGTCCGCAGTTCGGAGAGCCCAGCCGGCGTTCGCACCCGAATGCGATGGTCACCAAGGGGACAATCAGCGGGAATTCGCAGCTTTACCTTGATTGTGCCACCATCGGACTGCTCAAGGCCAACCTGCTCGATCAGTCCGTCTTCGAAAAACAACTCCGTTGCTTCATCGAGCCGGCTCCCGGTAACGGTCACCTCGCACTCACCCCCCCGCTGGCCAGCTGGTGGCATAATCCGGCTGATTGCCGGAGCCGCCAAACAAGGCACGGGCATGATTGTCGTCGCGAGAAGTCCGCAACCGAAGACAACACGCCTCAGAAAAGAACCAGCGGACCAGTTCATGAGAGTCCTCCGATACAAGAACGGCTGGGCAAAATGACCCAGCGGATCAGACCAAGCATTTAGACCAGCAGATCGCGACGAACCTTACCACCGTCTACGATCTCAACGGGCCTCGCACCTGGAGCCATCAGCTCCTTTTCCGCGACGATGCCAAGACAGTGATAGACCGTGGTGGCGAGATCCTCAATCGTCATCGGATCCTCGAATGGCTCTGCTGCGATGGCATCAGACGCTCCATAAACGAGCCCCCGCTTCATGCCACCTCCCGCCATCACGACACTGAACACCTTCGGCCAATGATCTCGTCCCGAGTCGTTGTTAATTTTGGGCGTTCGCCCAAACTCACTGGAAACCATTACCAGGGTCGAATCGAGTAGCCCCCTGCGATCAAGGTCGTTGATCAATGCGGCGTAGGCCTGATCGAAGGGAGGAAGCCTGCTATCAATGCCCTGCCGAATGCGCTGATGCATATCCCAGCTTCCGTACGACAGCGTGACGAACCGAACGCCGGCTTCAACAAGACGTCGGGCCAGCAGCATCCGCTGCCCTGCTTCATTGCGACCATACTCATCCCGCACTTCCTTTGCTTCAGCATTGATGTCAAAGGCTGCTTGAGCCTCGGCCGAACTCACGAGGTCGTACGCACGTTGATAGAACGTATCGATCGCCGCAATGTCGTTGGAGTGTTCCATCCGCTCAAAGTGACGACCGAC
>CAZKSP010000053.1:0-3537 GCA_964555385.1 uncultured Chitinophagaceae bacterium | reverse complement strand
GGCTTGTACCCGGTGAACATGTTGTGGGTGCCCCGCTCATGGGCTGCCTCACCGTGGGTCATCGAGCGGATAACGGTGATTTTGTCCGCGATCTTAGCGGTTTGCTTCAGGTGCTGGTTGAACCGCACGCCGGGGATCACTGTTTCAACCGTGCCCATTTCACCACGGTATTCAAGCGGCGAAAGCGGCTTAGGATCGAAGGTCTCCTGCTGGGCCCAACCGCCGGGGAGCCAGATGTGAATCACACTCTTGGCCGTCCCTTCAAAGTGTTCGAACTGCTTTGCATCAGCCAGAGCTGACTTCGCCTTCAGGAATGACCCCAGCGAGAGTCCGAGTCCGGCCAAAGAACCGACCTGAAGAAACTCCCGGCGGCCGGGTAAGACAAGGTGTCCGCCGCTGCAACTCGATCCTGACACGCTCTGTTGGCTCATCGGTATGCCCTGTAGATGTACGGTGGTTCGAAACTCTCTCATCCCGCCCTACTATATTCGCCGGGACGGGTATCGCCTGCAACAATGTCGGCTCAAGGCCCACATTACACCAAGAAGATTGCTCTGGGTGGTCTGCGCGACCTGCGAGCTATTCGAGACTCTAGGCTGATCAGGTGACGTTACCCTCCCAGAAAATCACGTTTTCGTTCGCTTTTACAGCTTTCAAAAAACTCTCCCCCAAAAAAGAGGTGCCAAAATGGCAGTTTCCGTTGAGGAATCGCAGGATGGAGCGGTCATCGAGGTCACGGCCAGCGGCAAACTGAGCCGGGAAGACTACGGCACATTCGTGCCCTTGCTCGAAGACCGGATGAGGCAGGGAAAGGTCAAAATTCTCTTCTCAATGCGAGATTTCACCGGCTGGGATGCCGGTGCCCTCTGGGAAGACATCAAGTTCGACTTCAGGCATTTTGGCGACATCGAGCGGCTCGCCATGGTTGGCGACAAAAAGTGGGAAGAGGGGATGGCCTGGTTCTGCAAACCGTTCACATCCGCGAAGGTCGCCTATTTCGATCAGGGCCAGATCGATACCGCCCGGTCATGGCTGCGCGGCGAGTAAGTCAGCCGTCCTCAGCGAGTGTCCGTTTGCCACGCAGCAAATGGTGATAGTGCTGGGCAAAGCGGTGCGCCTCGTCGCGGACGTACTCAAGCAACCGCAGTGAGTAGGCGTGCCGCGACAGTCGCAGCGGCTCGGAACGGCCCGGTAAGAAGATCTCTTCCTCTCGTTTGGCCAGCGAGAGGATGCAGGGCGGCTCGATGCCAAGTGAATCCACTGCATCGAGGGCCGCCGACAGTTGCCCCTTGCCGCCATCGATCAGAAAAATGTCGGGGAACGCTGCTCCCTCGCGGGCCAGCCGCGAAAATCGTCGGGCAACCACCTCGTGGATGCTCTTGAAGTCGTCAATGCCGTCCACCGTCTTAATGCGATAGCGTTTGTAGCCCGGCTTGAATGGCAGCCCGTCGATGAATTGAACGAGGCTGGCAACCGTCTCATTGCCAGCCAGGTGAGCAATATCAACGCCTTCGATGACGCGGGGGGGCTTGGCGAGGCCCAAGACCTTTTCCAGCCCCGCCAGCCCCTTCTTGGGATCAACCAGAAACACCTCGGGCTGCACATGCTCTTCAAGGTCGCCCCGCTCATGCAGTCGTTCGAGCAGTTTGATTTCATCCCGTAGCCGGGCTGCCTTCTCAAACTCAAGGGCCTTGGAAGCGTCGAGCATCTCCTGCCGCATCTGCTCGAGCAACCGCTGCTTGCCCCCCTCCAGGAAAGTCTTCAGTCGATTGATGTCCTTACGGTACTCCGCTTTTGAGATCCGCAGGTTGCACGGCGCGGTGCACTGATCGATCGAGGCGAGCAGGCAGGGCCGAAACCACCGCCACTGCGGATCGTCTGCGTCGATGTCAAGCGAGCAGGTGCGAAACTTGAAAATTCGCTGCAGCACCACGATTGCTCCTCGGAGACTGCCGGCGCTGGGGAAGGGACCGTAGAGCTTCACCCCCTTTGACGCTGGCGTCCGCGTGAACTCGATCCGCGGAAAGTCCTCGTGGGTGGTGATCTGTAAATAGGGGAAGGTCTTGTCGTCCTTCTGCAGCGAGTTGAAGCGGGGCTGTACATCCTTGATCAGCCGGCTTTCCAGCAACAGGGCATCGACCTCACTGTCAGCCTCGAGGTAGTCGATATCACGGATTTCCTGCACCAGGTCGGCCGTGCGGCGATCGAGTTCAGCGGCTTTCAAGAAATAGCTGCCCGCCCGGCTCCGCAGGTTCTTGGCTTTGCCAACGTAGATCACGCGGCCGGCGGCATCCTTCATCAGGTAGACGCCAGGCGTTTGCGGAAACGTCCGCACCTTGCGGGCAGCCGTCGACCGGTCACGGGCCGCCGCGACGGCATCCGTGTCGGCGGGGGAGGTCTCTGGAGATGGGTCGGGCGTTGAATCCACTCTTCGATTGTAGTGCCCCCGCGGTTCGCGGAGGGAACAAAAACCCGTCATTCACACGGCCGGATAAAGCTTCCATTTCCGACAGCCGAATAATGCGGATCAGGCTGGCTGGTGCCATGACCGACATTATGCGCAAGCACCAGCAGATTAGGTCCGGCCAGTACGACCGTCACCGCAATGATCTCCAGCGTGAAGCCGGCCAGTCGGCGTTTCGATGCCCGGCTGAGGGCCTGATGGGCATCCCATTGGCGAACCATGTCGCCAAAGAACGCATCTGAAAGGGGCACACCTCGTCGACAACGACTGTCCTTCGCTCGCAAGCCGGTCGCCTCAAACCCCGGCTAGCTGCCGCAGATCTCGCTCGAGGTCATCCAGTCGGGCGATTAATGACTGCTTGATAGCGGGAAGCTCTGCCAACGAGCAGGGGGCCGCAGCGGTGAACAGATAGAACTTGATCTTCGGCTCAGTACCTGAAGGCCGGGCAGCCACGGCATTGCCCAGCGGCAGAAACTTGCCATCGGGAAGCCGTTCCCCCGCCCCTTGCAGGCCGGCGAGATCAAAGATGACGAGATCACCCGCAACACCTTCGTAGGGCTTCGGCTCACTGCCCGGCGTCCAACTGGTCAGGCTTGCCTGATCGCGGGTCCGCACGATGTCCAGGCCGCCGAAGGTAGTCGGTGGCTCAGCTCGCAGCGTGGCCATGATCTCCTTCATCCGGTCCATGCCGCTGGCCCCAGGCAGCATCACCGAAACCTGCCGCTCCTGATGGCAGCCAAAGCGGCAGAAGAGGTCATCGAGTTCCTCATGCGGCGACCGCCCCTCGGCCTTTAACCGTGCAGTCAGTTCGGCCATCAGCAGAGCCGCCACCGAGGCATCCTTGTCGCGGACATGAGTGCCGGCCAGATAGCCATGCGACTCTTCGCAGCCAAAGACGAATTCCTCCGGGCCTAGCCGATCGATCGCATTACAGATCCACTTAAAGCCGACCAGCTGGGTGTCATCGCACCGCAGTCCATCGGCTTCGGTAATCCGGCGGACCAGGCCTGTCGTGACCAGCGTGGTCACCACATAGTCTTCAGGCCGGTTGGCCCCGCGGGCCCGCCTGCTTG
>CAZKSP010000052.1:0-12490 GCA_964555385.1 uncultured Chitinophagaceae bacterium | reverse complement strand
AGGGCCTCAAAATAGCGCCACGACAAGTCCTGCCGCTGAACGACTAAATATGCCTGCCTCTGCCACCTGTATTTTTGGTGGACATCTTCAAACCAGGTCTTTGCTTGAGCTGGACGGCACCACGGCCGAAAGGCAGATCACAAAGGCCCTGAGCAAGCCGGATCAGGAAGGTTGTTTATGTTGGCAGCCACCCTTGCCCGGCCAGCAGGTTTGGAAACATCAGCAGCATCTGGTCGGTCCCGGGGCTGCGGCGGCGTGAAGTCTGTTTTTTACCGGGTATGATAGAGGGAGTGCTGTTTCATCCGTGACCACCCAACCTTTGAAAACCGACTGTGAACGATTCCGCCTCGCCCTCCGCCGACTCCCTCTTTGCAGCCCGTGTATCGATCGAGCAGGTTGAAGAGGGGACTGAACTGGCTCCCAAATTTGACGAGAAGGGGTTTATTCCCTGTGTCACGACCGACCACGCTTCAGGCGAACTGCTGATGGTGGCTGTCATGAATCGGGAGGCTCTCGAAAAGACGATTGCCAGCGGCGAGGCCCACTATTACAGCCGGAGCCGCCAGTGCCTCTGGCACAAGGGAGCGACCAGCGGGCTGGTCCAGAAGGTGGTCGAAATGCGAATCGACGACGACCAGGATTGTGTCTGGCTGCGGGTTCAGGTGGCCGGTGGAGCCAGCTGTCATGTGGGGTACCGGTCGTGCTTCTATCGCAAGGTGCCGGTGGGTGACCAGCGGGCCGCTGGCTCGGCGCTTGAGTTTCTGGAAACTGAAAAGACCTTCGACCCCAAAGCGGTTTATGGCGACGCCCCAAATCCGACGCAGCTCTAGCAGTCCCCGGTGGCAGATTGATCTGCCTCCCGTGTCTGCGGCGTGAAAAGAACCCATGCACGACCCAACCATCACACAGCTGTCACTCGTTCGACAGCTGAAGTTCTGCGCCGGCCACCGGCTTTATCGCCATGAGAGCCGCTGTGCCTTCTTTCATGGCCACAACTACCGGGTTGACCTGGAGGTGGTCGGGGCCCACGGTGGTGTCGAGGTTGACGACGTTGGTCGCATTATCGACTTTTCACTCATCAAGCAGCGGATGCTGGGCTGGCTGGACGACCATTGGGATCATGCCTTTTTGATCTACGAAGAGGATGAAAATGCCCTGGCTGCCATCAAGCTGGTCGAACCGGTGAAGTACTTTGTGATGCCGACCAACCCGACGGCTGAGAACATGGCCCGCTATTTACTGGAGGTCGTTGCCCCGCATGTGCTGGCGGACCTCGGGGTGGTTGCCCGGCAGATCTGTCTCTGGGAGACAGCCGAGTCGTGTGCGGTGGCCACACTCGGCCAGCAGCAGCGGACGATTGCCCCCGAGCCTCCTCGGGAGGCGGTCATCATCGACAGCCGGAACATGGTGCAGGCATGACCCAGCAGCCAGAGTCATCGGGGGCCTTTCCCACCACGCGGCTGCGGCGAAATCGCCAGCACGCCTGGCTGCGGACGATGGTGGCAGAAACCCGGCTGGCACCGAGCGACCTGATCTGGCCACTGTTCGTGCATGAACAGGAAGAGTCCAAACCGGTCGCCGCCATGCCTGGCGTTGACCGGCTACCGATTGATGGGGTGGTGAAGGCGGCTGCCGAGGCCAAGGCCCTCGGCATTCCGGCAATTGCCCTGTTTCCGGTGATCGACCCCCGGCACAAGACCGTGGATGGTGGCCATGCCCTCGACCCTGAGAACCTTACTTGCCGGACGGTGCAGGCGGTGCGGGCCGAGACGGGTGACGCGGTCGGCATCATCTGCGATGTCGCCCTCGATCCCTACACCACGCATGGCCATGATGGGCTGCTGGAGAATGGCCGGATTCTCAACGACGAGACTGTGGCCGTCCTCGTGCAGCAGGCGGTTGTACTGGCCGAGGCCGGCTGCCATGTTGTCGCCCCCTCCGACATGATGGACGGCCGGGTGGGAGCGATCCGGGCCGCGCTCGATATGGCCAGCCGTCAGGATGTTGGCATTCTGGCGTATGCCGCCAAGTATGCCTCGGCCTACTACGGACCCTTCCGTGATGCCCTCGGAAGCCATGCCGCTCTCGACACGGCCAAGGCCCTCGGCGTGGCTGACAAAAAGACCTATCAGATGGATCCGGCCAACAGCGACGAGGCCCTTCGCGAGGTGGCTCTCGACCTTGCCGAGGGGGCCGACATGGTGATGGTCAAGCCGGCCATGCCCTACCTCGACATCATCCACCGGGTGAAGGCAGCCTTTGGTGTGCCGACCATGGCCTATCAGGTCAGCGGTGAGTACGCGATGATTCAGGCCGCCGCTGCCAACGGCTGGATCGACGGCGACAAGGCGGCCCACGAGGCGGTGTTGGCGATCAAACGGGCCGGGGCCGACGCAATCCTGAGCTATTTTGCGCCGCAGCTTGCCCGGCAGTGCTGAAAAGCGGTCGCTTCACGGTCCCGCCACTTCCTTTTTGTGCTGGTGGGCTGAGCGGAACCGCTCGCCAGTAGCCCGAGGCGCGAGCCGAGGGAATACGGTTCGTGGATCAAACCACGGTTTCCCTCAGCTTGCGCTTCGGGCTTCGCAGCAGGGGGCTATTTGCTGTGAGACCCGAAGCCGCACGATCAAAATTTGCCAGCGAGTTTCTGCACAAATGCTGCACGAACGACCCAGGAAACACCCACCAGCGGAGAACTCAGGTTGACCAGTTTCGCCTCGTTTTCTGATGATTTGGTGTCGAGCAGTCACTCCCGACTGCTCGGCTCACCAAATCACCCGACCATGAGGATGCCATGCACCTGTTCAGCCGCTTACTCTCGCTTCCCGTCCTGCTTGCTGTAGTGGTTCACACAGGCATTCTTCCAGAGGTCCTGCTGGCTGATAGTCCCTCGGCGGTCGATACCGAACTGGAACGAGTCCGTGGTCACTGGCGGGTGGTCGAACTACTCGAGAACGGCCAGGAGATTCCCGAAGACCAGATGCAGTATTGGCTGCCCGGCGGAGGCAATCTCGAGATCGTTGACTACACAATTCTGTTTGAATCGCCGCTGAGTGGGTCCAAGACCACCCGCGAGTTCCGGATTGACCCGACGAGTTACCCCAAGCGGATTACGATCAAGAACAAGGACACCGAAACTGGCAAGGGCATCTACAAGTTCGACGGTGGCAAGCTGGTTGTTTGCATTTCTCGCGATATTGCGACTGTGCCAAATGAATTCGCAGCTCCAAAGGACTCAGCATGTGCGCTCATCGTCCTCCAGAAGAATGACCCCAACAACTCGGCGACACCCAAGGGAGCCCCCCGTCCTGTTCATGCCAACCCGCCTGACATGAGCCAGTGGAAAAGTGCCGAGCCCACACCAGCACCAGCTGCTGCCGTTGTACCTGCTGGCGGTGTCACCAGTAAGGTGCTAACCGACAACGAGGTTCGTGAGATGACCGTAGGCACCTGGAGGATGACTGACAATGAGGGCTCGGTCGATCTGTCATATGGTGTTGACGGTACCTTTCAGTCGTACCGTTACTACCGCATGATGCAGAACTTCCAAGAGGTCTTTGTGCCCACGCCGATTTCCAGCGGCACTTGGCAGATTTCCAATGGCCGGCTGATCACGCATGTGACCGCGTCGTCTCGCGTGGGCATGGCTGGTCAGACGATGATGCCAGCAGTTCGGTCCATCTCGCAGTCTGACCTGATTCTGGTCGACAACTTTGGCCGGGTCACCCGGGCGGTTCGCGTCCGGTAGCCGTTGCCTGCCCATCGAGAAAACAGGTGGAATGGGCGGCCCTGATGGGATTGCTCCCGCAGGGCCGCCCTTCTGTTCCCGATCCAGACCGCCCATACCTCCCGCTTTCGGAACCGTTTTTGAAAGCCTCCCCGGGAGAACCTGCGCAACCAGCGTCGTTTGTGCCGATATTGCCTGATGTATCGGTTGCGTCGATTTGATGAGTTCACGGCCCTCGGCCGCGAATGCCTGTGTTCTGTGGAGGCCCTGTCGTGGAACGACTGGGATGTGGCTGGCGATCGGGATGGCGACTGCGTGCAGCAGTCTGTGGGGCCGCGCTGTTTTTCATCTGCCCGCCATCAGCTCAGGCACTTCAGCCGGCCGACGACTTCCCCGGTAGCGTGGTCGATGAAGAGCAGTTCGAAGACCTTCAATTCGATACCGAGCAACTCCCGCGGCCGGTTCCGCAGCGAGGAACAGTCCAGCCCCGCCAGGGAACCGTGCTTGACCCCAACCAGCCCGGGAACATTCGACGTGGAGCTGGCCAGGGCATCGAGGGGGGCGGCGCGGGTGGGACCGTCCTCGACCCCAACCAGGTCGGCAATCTCCAGGCGCGGCTCGATGCCCTGGAGTCTCAAGGAGAAGAGCTTCCGCTGATTCGGCTGAGTGGCTTCCTGCAACTGGAAGATGCACTCTACAGCCAGAATGCTCGTGCACTCGCTTATTTCGGTGACATGCAAAACGGTGTTGGCTTCCGCCGGGCCCGTCTCCAGGCGATTGGCAAGCTGACTGAGTTCACCGCCTTCACCATCGAAATGGACTTTGCGCAGACGGGCCGGCCGAGCTTTATCGATGTCTGGGGTGAGAAATCCGAGATCCCGTTCTTTGGCACGATCCGGATCGGCCAGTTCCGGCAGCCGGGCACAATGGATAGCTGGACCAGTATCCGGCATCTCAACTTTCTGGAGCGTTCCGCACCGTTCCAGGCCCTCGACCTCTTCCGCCGGGTTGGCATCATGGCCTACTCGATGAGTGAGGACGAGCGGACCAGCTGGGCCTACAGCGTGTTTGGCACCGGCCTCACCTTTTGGGATGGAACGACCACCACCTACAAAACCTTCGGCGACAACAGCACCGGCACCCAGATCGGAGACAATGGCGGCGTCTCATTTTCATCCCGGATCACGCACCTAGTTCACTACGACGAGCCGTCAGAGGGCCGCTACCTGCTGCATGTCGGCACCGGGTTCCTTTACGCTCAGCTCGGCGGAGAGGGAACCAGCGGTCCGTTTGCCAAGACCTATCGCTCGAGTACATTCCCGGAGTTTTTTCTGGGGGACCTCAATGGTGGTGGGGCCACCGCCGCCGGCACCCCACTGGTACTCGACACCGGCCGCTATCTGGCGACCGATTTCAGCCTTTTCCACCTCGAGCTGGCTTTCAACCGGGGACAGTTCAACTTCCAGAGCGAGGTCATGCTCGAACCGGTCAACCAGCTGAACGGCCCGCTGGTGCTCAACTCCGGCGCTTACATGCAGTGTGGCTACTTCCTGACCGGTGAGCATGCCGACTACCTCAAGACGGCCGGCGTGTTTGACTACAACGTGGACCCGTTCACGCCCTTTTTTGGGACAGGCCGCAAGGGCCGGATCCGCGGCTGGGGAGCCTGGGAGCTCGCCTTCCGCTGGAGCTATGTCGACCTCACCAGCCGTAACCTCAACCCGGCGAACAAGCGTCCCGTCGAAGGGCATATCAGGCCGCCACCGTCCCCGCAGTTTGGCACGCTCAACGAGTCGACCCTGGCGATCAACTGGTGGTGGAACCGGGCCATGCGGGTACAGCTCAACTGGATTCACAGCATGCCAAACTACGTCGGCGTTGGTGCGGTGCCGTTTGACATCGTCGGAACGCGGTTCCAAGCCGAATTTTAGTTTTACGCGGACGGTGCCATCCCTGGCCCCCGTCCGCTTGGGCTCGGAACGGAGAAAGCATCATGAAATCAATCCTGCTGACGGTGTGTGTTCTGGCGGCGGCCTTCGCCACGGCCGAGGAGCCGGAGAAGCTGCCCGATAACCGTGACGGCTATTGCGACCGCTGTGGCAGCTGCCAGTGCATCCGCCGGGTGCCGGTGTCCAAGCCGGTGATGAAAGAGAAAACCAAGGTCTGCTGGGACACAAAGTGTGAGGATGTCATTCTGCCTGGCCCCAGCTGCATTTGTGGGAAGCAGCACGGCCGAGACGACTGTGGCTGCTTTTGGTACCAGCTTTGGAAGCCAACTTGGGCCAGAGTGATCACCAAAACCGTGCCGGTCAAACGCGAGGTAACCCGCAAGGTGCCGGGCTTTGAATGGACCGTCGAAGAGCGGTGCTGCGATTGCCGTTAGCAGCTATCCTTTCACAGTTGTAAGTTTCTGCTTCTTGTGCAACCGAGCGGTCGAGCATAAACCTGTGGCTAGCTCGACGATGGATTGCTGGTGGCCTCCCGCCGGAATGGTGGTCACGGTCCGATCGGCGATCTGCACCACGGATTGACGCCATGACCATGCTTCGCTGGCGGCCTGCCGAGCTTTCGCAGGGTATCGCCGCTGTCTTTGTTCTGCTGATGGCCGTGAGAGCAGTTCCGGCTGCCCCGCCCCCAACAGTCATCGGCCAGCTGCCGGTGGTGCTCGGCCATAAGATGGACCAGCGAGAGGCGGACCTGACGACCGACGGTCCAGTCGCCCGTAACCTGCCGATCGGCCAGCGGATTTATCGCACCGTGGTGGAGCTGGAGACAGAGAACGCTGGCACCGTTGGGGAAAAGGTCGATGTCGCCCATGTCACCCTTGGCGACGAAGGCCCGGTCGCCAAGACGATCCTGCGGGGCATTCTGGTGGTCTCGAACAAGCCGACTACGGGAGCGGCCAGCGACGTCCTCCCGACGGTTCCGACTGAGCCGGTGCCAGCTGACACGGAGACCGACGAGCCGGCCGGCCACCCTGAGTTCTATGAGACCCGTCTAGTCGGGCTGGCGGTAACCGGCGGCCAGCTTGAATGGCTGCGAATGGCTGAGGCCCAGGGGGTGCTGCGAATCCGGTCGGCAGAGGTCCATGAGGCCGGCTCGCTGGCCGAAGAACTGCTGCACAACTTTGTCACCAATCTGTTCCAGCCGCTACTGCTGTTCTTCTTCATGGGCTTTCTGGTGCCAATCTTGAAGGTGCCGTTTGAATTCCCCAAGGCTCTCTATCAGAGCCTGGTGATCTATCTCTTGATCGCCATTGGTTGGCACGGGGGAGAATTGATGGCCCATCTCTCGTCCCGAGAGATTGCTGTGGCCGGCGGGCTGGCAGCGGTTGGATTTGTGACCAACGCCTTCATCGGCTACCTGGCCACAGTGATTCTCAGGCGGACCACCCGGATGCGGCAGATCGATGCGGTCACCGTGGGGGCCTATTACGGCTCAGACTCAGCTGGCACCTTCGTGACCTGCCTTGGCATTTTGTCGATGCTCAGCATCCTGCACGACAGCTACATGCCGGTGATGCTTGCGGTGATGGAGATTCCCGGCTGTCTGATCGGGCTGTTTCTGATCTCGCGGCTGCGGCGGAAGGGCATGGACCCCGCCGGCAACATGCCGGGCGAGGCTGGCTACACCGCCCCAGCCAAGCAGGCGGCGGGGAGCGAGTCGATTCTGAGTCCCAAGATTCTCCATGAGGTCTTCCTCAACCCCGGACTGTTCATGCTATTCGGCGGCATTGTGGTTGGCTTTATCAGTGGGGTGCAGGCCCTGAAGGATCCCTCCATTGTCGAGGGGCCGAACCATCTGTTTCTGTTCATCTTCAAGGGGGCTCTCTGCCTGTTCCTGCTGGAGATGGGCATGACGGCCAGCCAGCGGCTGCAGGATCTGAAGACGGCCGGCATCGGTTTCATCATCTTCGGGCTGCTGGGGCCGGTGCTGTTCGCCACGCTCGGCATGCTGATCCTGCACGGCTACAGCCTCGTCCTCGGCCATGCCTTTGAGCTGGGTACTTACGCCTTGTTTGCGGTGCTGTGCGGGGCGGCCTCGTACATCGCCGTGCCAGCGGTGCAGCGAATTGCAATTCCTGAGGCCAGCCCGACCCTGCCGCTGGCGGCTTCGCTGGGCCTGACCTTCACCTGGAATGTGACGATCGGCATTCCGATCTACATCGAGATCGCCCGGCAGATTGTTACGATCGTCCCGGTGAATGGTTGATTAGCTGAGCCGGCGGGTGAATGATATTGATGGGGCTTGGGCGGCGGTGGCCGCATGACACAGAGGCGGAGAACAACCGATGGTGCAACTGCAACCGGCCCGGCGGATCGTGATCGTCGTCGATGCGGTGCTGCGAGACCGGGTGATCGAGGATGTCACGGCACTTGGCGTGGGGGGCTACAATTACAGCTTCTGCCACGGCAAAGGAGTTCATGCCGTTACCGGCAGCCGCAACTGCGACGGTGATCTGGTGCGAATCGAGATGATCACTGACGAAGCTGTAGCCGCCGCGGTGCTCGGCTATGTCCATGAGAAGCAGGGCCAGCAGTTCGGCCAGTACGCCTTCACAGCCTTCATCGACACCGTCGAGGTCGATCCTACCGACAAGTCGTTTGCCAAGCACGGGTAGGTCTGGTGTCTCTTACGCCCCCTTGGGCCGGAAGGCCTGCACTCGGGCTGGGTCAGTCTCCAGCCGGGGAGGCTCTGGGTTGCCGGTGTGGATGAGATCGACGCAGTAGGGAATTGCCGGGAAGATCGCGTCGAGACACTCCCGGATGCTCTTGGGCCGACCCGGAAGGTTCACCACCAGTGCGCCACCGCAGATACCCGCTGTCTGCCGTGAGAGGATCGCGGTCGGCACGTACTGCAGCGAAACCTGCCGCATCAGCTCACCGAATCCGGGTAGCAGCTTTGTGCAGACCTGCTCAGTTGCCTCAGGTGTCACATCTCGGGGGGCTGGCCCCGTGCCGCCGGTGGTGACGATCAGGCAGCAGCCAGCGGCAGCCAGCGTCTCAATGGCAGCGGCAATCTGATCAATGTCATCGGGCACGATGCGTTTCTCGGCCTGCCAGGCGACGGTGAGCACCTCACCCAGGTAAGCCGTAATCGCCGGGCCCCCTTCGTCGGCGTAGTCCCCCCGGCTGGCCCGGTCAGAGACCGTGATGACGCCGATGCGTACCGGGGCCGGTGCTGCCGGCGTTTCGCCACTCACCCGAGGATGCCCCGCTGTTCGAGCAGTTCAACGATCGCCTCGACGCAGCGGGCCACCGGCAGTTCATCGGTCGGCAAGACCAAGTCGGCAGCAGCCGGCGGTTCGTAGGGAGCCGAGACGCCGGGAAAGTTCGCCAACTCACCAGCGTCGGCCTTGGTGTACTGCCCCTTCTCATCTCGCTGGCGGCAGACCTCAAGCGATGCGGCAAGGTGTACGGTGAGAAACCGCGCCGGCCCGACCAGGTCTGCCGCCTTCTGTCGGGTGTCCTCGTCTGGGGCGACGAAGGCGGCCAGCACAATCAGCCCGGCGTCGTTAGCGAGTCTGGCCACCTCGATCGACCGGCGGAGATTCTCGCTCCGTTCGCTCGCTGAAAAGCCAAGGTCGCGGCTGATGCCCAGCCGCATCGCCTGGCCGTCAAGCACCATCACTGCCCGGCCTTCGTCGAACAGCCGTCGCTCAAGGGCCCGGGCGATCGTGGTCTTGCCCGAGCCAGTCAAGCCGGTGATCAGTACCGTGGCGGGCTGCTGGCCGAAGCGGGCCTGACGTTCGGCGGCTGTCACTTCGCTGGCAGAGGCAGTCAGGCCCTCTGCGGCCGGCTCGTCATCCCAGTGCGCGGCGCCTTCCTCACGTTCGCGGTCAAGAATCATCCCCGCGCCGACCGTGGTGTTGGTCAGCCGGTCGATGATGATGAAGGCCCCGGTGGCTCGGTTGCGGCGGTAGGGGTCGTAGGTGATCGGGGCGGCCAGGGTAATGCCGCAGCGGCCAATTTCATTCAGCGCCAGCGTCGGGGCCGGCTCGCGGTGCAGCGTGTTGATATCGACCCGGTAGCGAAGGCTGCTGACCCGGCCGGGGGTCACCTTGCTGGTCTGCTTGAAGAGATACTCCTTGCCCGGCACGAGGGCGGTCTCGTCCATCCAGACCAGCATCGCCTCGAACTTCTGGTCAACCCTGGGCAGGTTGCCCGCCCGGACGATCATGTCACCGCGGCTGGAATCGATCTCGTCCTCGAGGGTGAGGGTGACCGACTGCGGGGCGAAGGCTTCGTCGAGCTGGCCATCAAAGGTGACGATCGACTTGATCCGGCTCTTTTTGCGGGAGGGGAGCGTGACAATCTCGTCCCCCTTGCGGATGATTCCTGAGGCGATCGTGCCGGCAAAACCCCGGAAGTCGAGGTTGGGCCGGGTGACATACTGCACCGGAAAGCGGAAGTCTTCCATGTTGCGGTCGGAGCCGATGTAGACCGTCTCCAGCAGCGTCATTAACGGCGGGCCGACGTACCAAGGCATCCGTTCGCTGTTGGCGACGACGTTGTCACCCTTGAGTGCCGAGATCGGCATGAAGTGGACATCGGGCAGGTCGAGCCGACTGGCGAAGTCGGTGTAGTCTTGCTTGATCTTCGTAAAGACGGCCTCGTCATAGTCAACGATGTCCATCTTGTTGATTGCCACGACGATGTGCTTGATGCCCAGCAGCGAGACGATGAATGAGTGCCGCTTGGTCTGAGGGAGCACGCCGTGGCGGGCATCGATGAGGATGATCGCCAGATCGGCCGTCGAGGCACCCGTCGCCATGTTGCGGGTGTACTGCTCATGGCCGGGGGTGTCGGCGATGATGAACTTCCGCTTATCAGTCGAGAAGTAGCGATAGGCGACGTCGATCGTGATGCCCTGCTGCCGCTCGTCTTCGAGGCCATCGGTGAACAGGGCGAGATCGACCTCCTCGCCGGTGGTGCCGTAGCGGGTGGTGTCTTTCTTGATCGAGGCGAGCTGATCCTCATAGATCATCTTGGACTCATAGAAGAGCCGGCCGATGAGCGTGCTTTTGCCGTCATCGACGCTGCCGCAGGTGATGAAACGCAGCAGTTCTTTCCGCTCGTGCTGGTCGAGGTACTCGTCGATGTCGGTGGCGATCAGGGCGGATTGGTGGGACATGGTCTGGGTGGGTCGGGGGGGAGTTTATGAATGAAGATTTTTTGTGGTTCGGTTCTGAAGCATCGGGGCTTGGCCCATGTCATCTCGCCGGACGTTCGCTACGGGCATCCTGCCCTTCACTCTCTCGACGGAAACTTCGCTTCGCCATCCCGGCTGCCCTCAGTTTCCGACGCCGCTCGATCGACATAGGCCGCGCCCCTCACCCGTTACGTTCTGAGAAGAACACTCACAGGGAGAGGCAATCAGGGATGGCCCCGGTCGCGTGAATCGCCCCGGCAGGAAGCCGGGTGGTCGGCGACAGAACCCTTGGCGTTCTGTCCGCCGACCCCAAGCGACCGGGGGCCAGGGATGGCCCCGGTCGCGTGAATCTAGAAATATCCTTCTTTCTTTTTCTTCTCCATTGAGCCTGCCTCATCAACATCGATCAGTCGGCCCTGGCGTTCGGAGAACGTGGTCAGCAGCATTTCCTGAATGATCTCGGGTAGCGTTGTGGCGGTGGAGTCGACCGCGCCGGACAGCGGATAGCAGCCAAGGGTGCGGAAGCGGACCCGTCGCATCTCGGGCTGTTCGCCCGGTTCCAGTGGCATTCGGTCATCGTCCACCATGATCATCACACCGTCCCGCCAGACGATCGGCCGCTCGGCGGCAAAGTAGAGCGGCACGATTGGAATCTGCTCGAGGTGGATGTACTGCCAGACGTCGAGTTCGGTCCAGTTGGAGAGCGGAAAGACCCGGATGCTTTCGTTCTTCTTGACCTTGGTATTGTAGAGGTTCCAGAGTTCGGGCCGCTGGTTCTTGGGATCCCAGCGATGGAACTCGTCGCGGAACGAAAAGACCCGCTCCTTGGCCCGGCTTTTCTCTTCGTCCCGGCGGGCGCCGCCGAAGGCGGCATCAAACCGGTACTTATCGAGGGCCTGCCGCAGGGCCTGGGTCTTCATGACGTCGGTGTGGACCTTGCTGCCGTGGGTGAACGGATTGACCCCCTGGGCCCGCCCTTCCTCATTGGTGTGGACGATTAGCTTGAGGCCGAGTTCTTTGGCGATGTATTCGTCCCGCATCTTGTACATCGCCTGGAACTTCCAGGTGGTATCGACGTGCATCAGCGGAAAGGGGGGCTTGGCCGGAAAGAAGGCCTTTTCAGCCAGCCGCACCATCACGGCGGAGTCCTTGCCGATTGAGTAGAGCATCACCGGGTTATCAAACTCGGCGGCCACCTCGCGGATGATATGGATGCTTTCGGCTTCGAGCTGGCGGAGGTGGGTCAGGGAGTAGCTGGTCATTGGGGCTCGCAGGGAAGAAAACGTCGTAACGTCCCCACTCTAGGCAAAAACGCAGAATTCAGGCAATTCCGGTACCAATCGGTTTTGGCCCATTCAGCAGTTTGCAGGGCATTGCCTCATCCTCATTTGGAGTCCCAAGGAAATCCGGATCGGTGCGTCTGCAGCAGCAGCACAGCCTTGATGGACTCCGACAAAGGGACACCCAGCGACGTCCGTTGCCGATCCCGGGCGGACGTCAGGACAAGCTTCACAAATGGCTGGAGTTGAGTGGCTGGCCAGTTGGCCCGCCGACTAAACGACCACGACGAGCCCCATGAGTTCCATCAGTTACCGATCGAAAAATCAAAGACGT
>CAZKSP010000051.1:10176-12857 GCA_964555385.1 uncultured Chitinophagaceae bacterium | reverse complement strand
CGGATTATCGCCAAGCTGCGGCGGAAGATGCCCAAGTTTGCCCTGCTGGTCGCCCGGGAGGCTCCAGCCGACCGAACCGAAGGGGGCGATGTACTGGCCGAGACATTCGAAGTACTGCGGAGCCTCGGGCATTCGGACGCCGATGCCCGGCGGCTGGTCGATGGCCTGCGAGAGGGCCGCCGCAAAGTCGGCAATGTCCAGGCCGCCCTCGAGGCAATCTATCGCCAGACGCATGGCCAGGGGTGAGCAGCCCGGCTGCGGCACTGCTACAGTAGGGTCAATCCTGGAGGCAGACAGCCGTGAGTGAATTCCGTGAGCCGTCGATCGAGCCGCTGGAGGACCAGCAGCCGGAGGATCGTGTCCTGCGACCGCAGCGGCTGGGCGAGATGATCGGTCAGCGGGATGTGCATGAACGGCTCTCGATCGCCATCGATGCTTCCCGGAAGCGGTCGGAACCCCTTGGGCACATCCTGCTTGATGGTCCACCGGGCCTCGGCAAAACGACCTTTGCCACCTGCATTCCCCACGAGCTTGGCACCAGTCTGCAGATCGCCAGCGGCGCTGCGCTCGCGGCCCCCAAGGATCTTTTGCCTTACTTGACTAATGCTTCGGCCAGCTCGGTTCTGTTCGTCGATGAGATCCACCGACTGCCGATTGCCGTTGAAGAGTTCCTCTACCCAGCGATGGAGGACTTCCGCATCGACATTACCTTGGGCGAGGGAATGAGCGCCCGGACGATCAACATGCCGCTGCAGCCCTTCACGCTGGTCGGGGCGACGACCCGGGCCGGGCTGATCTCGGCGCCGTTGCGCGATCGCTTTGTGATCCGCGAGCATCTCGACTATTACAGCGTGCCTGAATTGGCCCGCATCGTCGTGCGGTCTGCCGGCAAACTCGACATGCCGATGGATGAGACTACCGCCGAGGAGATTGCCCGCCGCAGCCGCGGTACTCCGCGGCTGGCGAACAACCGCCTCCGCTGGGTGCGGGACTACTCCACCAGTCGGGCTGCAGGCCAGGTCGACCTCGTTATTGCCCGCACGGCGCTCGAGATGCAGGGCATCGACGAACTTGGGCTCGACGGCTTCGATCGACGTTATCTGGAGACGCTCAAGCGGGTTTTCGGCGGCGGGCCGGCCGGCATTGAGGCGATCGCCCACACCATGAGCACGGCAGTCGACACGCTCGAAGATGATGTCGAACCGTTCCTGCTTCGGTACGAACTGATCACTCGTACTCCGCGGGGGCGGCGGCTGACCGATCGCGGTGAGGAGCATCTCGGTGGCGTGGTCCCACCTCGGCCCCAAGGCACGCTCTTTTAGCGGCTGGTGCTTGACGAAGCCGGGGGCTTCCCGTATTTTTTGGGTTTTGCCGACCCGACTAGATGGTGACCCATGGCCGTCCCGAAGCGACGACAATCCAACCGCAAAACCGGCTCCCGTCGGGCACACGACTTTTTGACGCCGCGGCAGCTGACCTTCTGCTCGACCTGCGGCAAGTCGGTGCCGACTCATCGGGTCTGCGAGAACTGCGGCCACTACATGGGTCGCCCGGTGGTCAAGACTGAGGAATAGTCTCTTGGCGGACGAGCCGTTCGCAGTGCTTTTTCCAGGCCAGGGCGCCCAATTTGTGGGCATGGCGGGTGAGTGGTGCACAGATTTTCCGCCTGCGCTGGCCATCTTTGAGCGGGCCTCAGCGGTGCTCGGCTACGATCTGCTGGAGATTTGTCGCCAGGGACCCGCTCAGCGGCTGAGCACGACCGCGGTCAGCCAGCCAGCAATTCTCGTAACAAGCCTGGCGATGCTCGAACTGCTGCGGTCTCGGGCGGAGAGTCCGCTGACGGGTGATGGTAGCCAGCCGGCAACCGCTGGTTTGTCGCTGGGAGAATACACGGCGCTCGTTCATGCCGGCGGGCTCGATCTTGAATCGGCTGTCCGGGTGGTTGATGTTCGGGGACGGGCGATGCAGGCGTGTGCTGAGGCCAATCCCGGTGGCATGGTGGCAATCCTGGGGCTGGATCGCGACCAGGTCACTGCTGTCTGCAATGAGGCCCGTGGCGACTGTGTGCTCGAAGTGGCCAACGTTCTCTGCCCCGGCAACATTGTTGTGTCTGGCAGCCGTGATGCCTGCGAGCGGGTGCCCGCTGCAGCAACTGCCGCCGGCGCGATGAAATGCGTCCCGCTGGACGTGGCTGGGGCGTTTCACACGTCACTGATGGAGCCGGCCCGCGAGCAACTTGCCGCGGTGCTCGCCGAGGTTGACCTGCGGCCGCCGCAGATCCCGGTTGTGAGCAACGTTGACGCCAAGCCGCATACCGATCCCGAAGAAATTCGAGGCCTGCTCGCTCGGCAGGTCTGCGGGGTGGTTGAGTGGCAGGCATCGATGGAATATCTGCTCTCGACGGGGGTCGGCCCACTGTGGGAAGTTGGTCCGGGACGTGTTCTTCGCGGGCTGCTCAAGCGGATCGACCGGAGGCGACCCTGTCACGGAGTCCTCGACGACTGATGACAGCGGCGAAGGCACCGATCGATGAACCCGGCCGGACAGGACCTCAAAACGGCGAAAGATCACCAGTTCAAAACATGTAGGCCCGACTCAGTTGGAGAAGAGAAAAAGATGGCACTCAAGGTAGAAGCGACACCAATCAAAGTCGATCTGTCGGGGCAGGTAGCCCTTGTCAC
>CAZKSP010000051.1:0-10076 GCA_964555385.1 uncultured Chitinophagaceae bacterium | reverse complement strand
GCCGGGGTCACCCGCGACACCCTGCTGCCCCGGATGAGCGATGCTGAATGGGATGAGGTGCTCGCCACCAATCTGCGGGCCCCATTTTTGTTCATGCGGGCGGCCAGCCGACCAATGATGCAGCAGCGATACGGCAGAATTATCAATGTGGCGAGTGTCTCGGGGTTGATCGGTAACCCTGGCCAGGCGAATTATTCAGCCTCGAAGGCGGGGCTGGTGGGGCTCACGAAGACCGTCGCCAAGGAGTTGGCCGGCCGCAAGGTGACGGTCAATGCGGTCGCCCCGGGCTTCATTGCCAGCGACATGACCGACGCTCTCGGGCCGGCTCTGCTTGACGAGGTGAAAAAGCGGGTGCCAGCCAAGCGGCTTGGCCAGGCGGCTGAAATCGCCGAAGCGGTACTGTTCCTGGCCTCTCCCTCATCGGGTTACATCACTGCCCAGACGCTGGTTGTGGACGGCGGCCTGATCGGCTGAGCCGCCTCCGAATCGACAAATTCTGCGGCTAGCTGGACAGGATGGGCCGCAACTCGGTATATCTTGCGGCATTCCCGGGTGGCGGCGTGAGCCTGAGCCGGGCATGGCAGCACAAAACTGCGGACGCCGTTCGCAGGCGGTTTCCGGCGATGGCCGGGGTTCAAAGTATTTCCAGTGGAGGTTCTATCGTGGCATCAGTCCAGGATCGAGTGATTGATATCGTTGCGTCCCAGTTGGGCGTTAGCAAGGATCAGATCACCCCCGAGACGTCGTTCATCAATGATCTCGGTGCCGACTCGCTCGATACCGTGGAACTGGTGATGGAGCTCGAGGAAGAGTTCGAGATCAACATTCCTGACGATGCGGCCGAGAAGATTCAGACCGTCGGTCAGGCGGTTGAATTTATCGAAAAGCATCAGTCCTGACTTTCCGCCGGCCTGATGGGCCGTTGTGGGAGTCTCGCCTAACTGGTTGGGCGGTAACGGGAAATCGGGAACCAGGCACACACTGGGGTTGATCAGGGACGACATGAAGCGACGGGTGGTGCTGACGGGCCTCGGGGTCGTGACCTCGCTGGGGCGACCGGTTGAGCGATTGTGGGAGCGGCTGCTGGCTGGTGACAGTGGCGTTGGCCCCATTCATCTTTTCGACGTGTCCGGCTATCGCGTCCAGTTTGCCGGAGAGGTGCCCTGGGATGGTGCTGCTGAGGGCGTCGCCAGCCCCAAGGAACTGCGGCGGCTTGATCGGTTTGCGCAGTTCGCAATTGCCGCAGCGGGCGATGCCGTCCGTGATTCGGGCATCGACTTTTCGCAAGAGAACCCCTATCGCTGCGGTGTTGTTGTTGGGTCGGGGATCGGTGGACTGGCCGAATTCGAGGCCCAGCATGAGCGGTTGCTGACGAAGGGAATTGAGAAGGTTTCGCCCTTCACGATCCCCAAGTTGATCGTCAATGCGGCAAGTGGCCATGTGTCTTCAATCCATGGCATGAAAGGGCCGAATTTTGCCGTCGCCACGGCCTGTGCGAGCGCCGCGAACTCGATTGGCGAGGCCCTCCGTGCCATCCGCTATGGCGATGCTGATGTGATGGTAACCGGGGGCAGTGAAGCGGCTCTAACGCCGATGGGGTTGGCCGGCTTTCAGAACATGCGGGCCCTGTCGTTCCGTGGTGATGCACCGCAGCAGGCGAGTCGGCCCTTCGACGCCGACCGCGATGGTTTTGTACTTGCTGAAGGGGCGGGGATCGTCGTGCTCGAAGAACTGGAGCATGCCAAGAGCCGCGGCGCCAAAATCTACGGCGAACTGCTCGGCTATGGCTCAACTGGTGACGCCGGGCATATCACCCAGCCTGATGAAGAGGGCCGGGGAGCTGCCCAGGCGATGACTCTGGCGCTTGAGGATGCTGGCTGTGCAGCTGATGCCATTGGCTACATCAATGCCCACGGCACGAGTACGCCACTGGGCGACAAGGCCGAAACCTTGGCCATTAAGAAGGTCTTCGGCGAGCATGCTCGGCAATTGTCGGTCTCGAGCATCAAGAGCCATCTGGGCCACTCTTTGGGGGCAAGTGGTGGTATTGAGTTGGTTGCCTGTGCCCTCACGCTGGAGCGGAATGTGATTCCGCCGACCATCAACCTCGAAACGCCCGATCCCGCCTGCGACCTTGACTACACGCCAAATGAGCCCCGCGAGCGACGGGTTGATGTTGTCATGAGCAACAGTTTTGGCTTCGGCGGACACAATGCCAGTCTCGTGCTCGGCCGGCTTGCCTGAGCCAGCGGCGGTCGCGTTCCTGAAAGTACCCACCCATGACATCATTCGACCGGCGACGCGTGGTGATCACGGGGATGGCCGCGATCTCTCCCTTTGGGCTGACGCCTGAAGAACTCTGGGCTGGGCTTCAGGCGGGGGCGTCGGCCGTAGGGCCGCTGACGAGCTTTCCGACCACCGGGCTGCCGCTTACCCATGCTGCGGAAGCGAAGGCGTTCACCGGGCATATCAGTGAGTTTGGTGACCTTGACGGCGACCGAAAGAAGTCGATCCGTAAGGGGCTCAAACTGATGTGTCGTGAAACCCAGATGGCTGTCGCTGCGGCTCAACGGGCCCTGGCAGTAAGTGGCCTGACGACCACTGGCCCAGACGTCTCTATGCCGCCCGAGCGAATTGGCTGCGTCTTCGGCTCTGACTACATGCTGACGCTGCCGGATGACTTCACCACGGCGGTGGCGGCCTGCCGAGATGAGGGTGGGCAGTTTGACTTTGACCGCTGGGCGACTGCTGGTCTGCCAGCGATGGAGCCACTTTGGCTGCTGAAGTATCTGCCAAATATGCCGGCCAGCCACATTGCGATATTCAACGATCTGCGGGGGCCGAGCAATTCGCTCACGGTTCGGGAGGCCAGCGGCCATCTGGCGGTTGGAGAGGCGACCATCACCATCGGCCGCGGAGCGGCTGATGTCATGCTTGTCGGGGCAACAGGCACTCGCATTCACCCGATGAAAATGGTCCATGCCCTGCTGAACGAACAGGTTGCAATGGGGGATGACGACCCGGCGGGCTGGAGCAGGCCGTTCGATCGCGACCGTCGCGGCATGGTGCTGGGCGAGGCTGCCGGCGTGCTGATTCTCGAAGAGCTTGAGCACGCCAGACGGCGGTCCGCCACCATCTACGGCGAGGTGCTTGGGCATGGGGCTGCTGCCAGCAGCGAGGCGGCGGCGGTGGGCCGACGCCGCGGAGCGGTGGCCACTGCCGTAGCGAAGGCCCTTGCTGCTGCTGGCAGCAAGGCGGGCAAGATCGGTCACATCCATGCCCAGGGACTGAGCACTCGGGTGGGTGATCAGGAGGAGGCCGCCGGCTTGGCCGATGTGCTGGGAGAGCAACTTGAACAGCTGCCTCTGGTGGCTGCGAAAAGTAGCTTCGGCAACTTGGGAGCCGGCAGTGGCTTGGTGGAGTGTGTGGCCAGCCTGCAGGCAATCAGCCGCGGGGAACTTTTCCCGTTGCGGAACTACCGCAGCCCGGATGAATCTTGCCCGGTTCGCGCCGCCGTGGCTGGCGACGCTGCTGGCGACTGTTTTCTTAGCCACGCGGTGACGCCGCAGGGCCAGGCGGGGGCCCTGCTGCTCGGACGCTGTCCTGACCCGGCCTGAAGACGCTGCTGCTTGACAGGATTAGGTGCCTGCCGTACCTTTTGCGGATTGCGGGGTTGCTGTACGGCAGCCCGCAACGCACGTGGCGTGCAGTTTCGAGGAAACGCTTGGATCGCCTGGAGCGAGTGTGTTTCGACAGGCCACCTCAGGGTGACCAGTCGTCCGTTCCGACACGGCCTGCAGGTGTCGGACCCCGACCGCCGCACCCCGTGCGGCCCGCACGGTGACCCGCGGACAGGACGAATACGACCTGCCAGCAAGCGATTTCCGAGTCAATATGAAGCCTGAAGAAATTCTCCGCATCGTCGATGCGATTCATCGCGACAAGAACATCGACAAGGAGATTGTCTTCCAGGCAATCGAATCGGCGTTGGTAACAGCCCTTCACCGCCACTATGGTGAAGATGCAGATGTCGTGGTCCAGATCGACCGAATCAACGGCACGATCGCCGGCAGTCACGATGGCACACCGATCGACCCCGATGAACTGACCGGCCGCATCGGCGCCCAGACCGCCAAGCAAGTGATCATCCAGAAGATCCGCGAGGCTGAGCGAGACTCAATCCATGATGAGTTTGAGGAGCAGGTCGGCCAGATGATCTCGGGCATGGTGACCCGATTTGACGGCGGGGTTGCCACAGTGACGCTGGGGGCGACCGAGGCGATTCTGCCGAGGAGTGAGCAGATTCCGGGCGAGAGTTTTCATGCCAACGAGCGGATCCGGGCGACCATTTTCGAGGTTCGCAAGGTCGGCAGTCGGGTGAAAATCATTCTTTCTCGGATTCGGCCGCAACTCGTGCAGCGGCTCTTCGAGCAGGAGATTCCCGAGATCATTGACGGGGTGATCGAAATCAGGGCGATTTCCCGTGAGCCTGGTTACCGAAGCAAGGTGGCCGTCATCAGTTCCGACAGTCGGGTGGATTGCGTTGGAGCCTGTGTCGGGGTTCGTGGGAACCGGATCAAGAACATCGTCGAGGAACTCGGCGGCGAACGAATCGACATCGTGCGATGGAATGACGATCTGCAGGTATTGGTGCCCAACGCCCTGCAACCGGCCGAGGTCGACGAGGTCATTCTCTGTCAGATGCTTGGGCGAGGCATCGTGTTGGTACGCGAGGACCAGCTTTCGCTGGCGATTGGTCGCCGGGGCCAGAATGTTCGGCTGGCGAGCAAACTCTGCGGCTGGGACATCGAAATCATGACCCGCGAGGAGTTGGATCAGCAGATCGAACGCGCAGTCGTTGGCTTCTCGTCGATTGAAGGACTTGAGGAATCGGTTGCCGAGCGACTGGTCGGCGAGGGCTTCCTTTCGTACGACGATTTGTCGGTGATTGAGCCGGAAGATCTGATGGAAATGGGTGATTTGTCTGCCGAAGCGGTCGACGCCATCGTTACGGAAGCTGAGCGACGGGCAACCCTCGCTGAAGAAGCTGCCGCGGACGAGCGGCGAAAGCAGCGGGAGTTAGATCGAATTGCTCAGGCCACAGCTGACGCTGATGCAGCTGAGGCAGCGATGGCGGCCGCAGCAGGTGTGACGACGGCAGTCGAAACAGAAGGACTGGCTGATGCCGGTGTGGAGCAGGAGCAGGAGCAGCAGGAATCTGGGCAAATCCCGGCCACTGACGTTGTCGGTGGGGAAGATGCCCAGACTTCGGTGCCTCCATCGACTGGTTCATGATGGCCAGCGCAGTCGACAGGGTGAACGGGTTTGCAGACAGAATGAGTTTTCAGCGTCGGTGGGCGAGTGCCGATCGACCGCAGAGACCTCGAGAGGGTCGGAGAGTAACGCGTGGCGGTTCGCATCTACAGTCTTGCGAAGGAATTGAAGCTCGACAGCAAGGAGCTGGTCGATCTCTGCGCCCGCGCCGGGATTCAGGACAAGGGCTCGGCCCTTGCCAGCCTGAGCGACGACGAGGTGGCCCGAGTCAAGGAGTTCATCGCCGGCAAATCCAAGCCACCTGAGCGGCCGACCTCCCCGGCCGCCCGATCGCCTGCCAAGGCCAGTGGTGTGATGAAGCGGGAGGACTATGTGGCCCCGACCGGTGCGGTTGGCCGCAGCCGGCCGCAGGATCTTTCGGCAGCGAAGCCGACGCCAAAACCTGCTCCTCTGAGCCGCCCAGTTCGGCCAGCTGCTGAGTCCGGTGACCGGGCGGCAGCGAAAGACCAGGGAGGGGATGGCTCGCCACCGCTTCGGGTGCGGCCTAGTGGTGGTCCACGCGGCGGTGGAAAGCCAGCACCCCGGCCGACCTTCAAGCTGCCTCCGTTGCCGGCAGCCGGTCGCACGCCGGTGGCCAAGCCACCCCAGGAACCGACTGCTCAGAAGCCAGACGTCAAGCTTCCACTCGATGCGATCCGAAGTGCAAAGGCTGGCGGTACGAAGCCTCTTGCCGAGCACATGCGGAAGCACGAGCAGCGGCAGCAGGACAAAACCGCCGAAAGCCGCGGTGGGCTGCTTCGAGGCGGAATGCAGGGAGGTGGTCTCGCTCCCCCCCTCCCGCCAACAGGGGCGGGAACCAGAAATCGGAAGTCGGGCAAGGGTGGGCAGCGGAGTGATGATTTGCTGGGTGGCCGCGAGATGCGGCAACTGCACCGCAAGCGGGTTGACCGTCGGGGCCTCGGCGATGACGACGAACGCGGACTGCGGCGGCGGCGGCCCCGCCAGCGTCGCGGGCCGGCCATCTCGACTGCGGCGCCCCGTAAGACGAATGCATCAATTCAGGTGCCCTGCACGGTTCGGGCATTTTCCGAGGCGATCGGCCTGGCGGCTAGTGAAGTGCTGCGGAAGCTGCTCGGCTTTGGCCTCGATGCCATGCCAAACATGACGACGATGCTCGATCAGGACACCGTGGAGCTACTCGCGGCGGAGTTGGGTGTTGAACTCGATATCAAGACGGCCGAAGACCTCGAAAAGGACCTGCTGGCGGGCTTCGATGCCATCGACGAGGATCCTGCCCTGCGGCAGCCGCGGGCCCCGGTGGTAACGTTTCTGGGGCATGTCGACCACGGCAAGACATCGCTGCTTGACAAGATTTTGGGGATCGATGTGGCGGCCCGCGAAAGTGGCGGCATCACCCAGCACATGCGGGCGTATACCATCGACCACAATGGTCAGCCGATTTCGTTTGTTGATACGCCCGGCCACGAAGCATTCACCCAGATGCGGGCCCGTGGGGCCAACGTGACTGACTGTGCCGTGCTGGTGGTCGCCGCCGACGACGGCATCATGCCGCAGACGGAAGAGGCGATCAGCCATGCTCGGGCCGCCAATGTTCCGATCGTGGTCTGTATCAACAAGATGGACGTACCGGGTGCTGATCCCGATCGGGTCTATCAGCAATTGGCGGCGAATGAACTGTTGCCGACTGAATGGGGTGGCGACACCGAGGTCGTAAAGACAAGTGCGATGACCGGCGAAGGAATCGACGGTCTGCTCGACACGCTGCTGACCATCGCTGAACTGCATGATCTTCAAGTGAACCCTGATCGGGCGGCGGCTGGTGTCTGTCTCGATGCCTCGATTCACGAGGGCCAGGGGGTGATGGCTTGTCTGCTTGTGCAGAAGGGAACGCTGCGGGTAGGCGATGCGGTAGTCTGCGGTGAAGCCTCCGGTACCGTGAAGTCAATGCAGGACACCCTGAAGCTGCGTCGGGTAAAAGACGCTGGGCCCTCGCGAGCGGTGATGGTAACCGGCTTCGATACGGCGCCTGGCGCCGGTGAGCGTTTTCAGGTTGTTGATGACATTGCGCTGGCTCGTGAGGTGGCAACCAAGCGGGCTGGGATTCGGCGGCAGAGCCATCTGCTGTCGGCACCTGTTCACGTGACCTTTGAAAATTTGGTCGATCGGTTGGGGACCCAGAAGACCCCAACGCTCAACCTGATCATTCGGGCCGATGTTCGCGGTTCAATTGAAGCGATCCTTAAAGAACTCGAAAAACTGGAACATCCCGAAGTTCGGGTGCGAGTGCTTCAGGCCTCCGTGGGCGGTATCAGCGAAGCCGACATTCAGTTGGCAGATGCCTCTGATGCGGTGGTGATTGGCTTCAATGTTGTGCCAGATGATCGGGCCAGATCGCTTGCCGAGGATCGCGGTGTGCAGGTCCGACGGTATGACATTATCTATCAGGTGACAGATGACCTGCGGCAGGCGCTCGAGGGCATGCTCGCGCCGGAGAAGCAGGAGGTTGAACTTGGTCGGGCTGTGGTGCAGCGAACCTTCAGCATCAGCCGGCTCGGAACGATCGCGGGTTGCCGAGTGATCGGCGGCATTATTTCGCGGAATGGTCGCCTGCGGGTGATTCGTGACAGCCGGGTGATCGGAGACTATCCGGTCGATTCACTTCGCCGGGTGAAGGATGACGTGAAGGAAGTACGCGACGGCCTCGAGTGTGGAATCAAGGTTGCCGGCTTCAACGACCTGAAGGAGGGCGACATTCTCGAGTGCTACAAGATCGAGGAAGTCGCACGCACGCTCTCGTGAGTACTCGCAGGCTTCTTAAGGCAGCAGAAGCGGTTCGGGAGGTGGTCAGCATGGCCATCCTCACCCAGGTTCGTGATCCGCGGGTCAAGGATGTAACGGTGACGCGTGTCGAAATGGCTCCCGATATGCGGTCAGCCAAAGTGTCGGTCTCGGTGATGGGGAGTCCTGCCAAGCAGGAACTCGCACTGCGGGGACTGGCCAATTCAGCCGGTTTTCTCCAGTCGCAGATAGCCGAACGGATTGACACCCGCTACATTCCCAGGCTGCGATTTGAACTTGACCGGGGGGTGAAGCATTCTTTGGAAATCGCCCGGGTGCTCGGTGAAGTGTTGCCGACAGCCGTCGACGCTGAAGCCGGTGCTGAGGCCGGCGGGACGGATGACAGTAGCCTTGATGAGAACCTGAGCCAGCAAACAGATGATGACGCCGAAGGACTCGCATGACTAAGAAAAAGACTGCTCCCAAGAATCGACCGCAAGCTGCTCCACGCGGAAAAGCGGCGAAGGCGAAGGCGGCCCCGGCAAAGGTGGCCCCAGCTAAAGCAAAAAAATCAAAGGCCGAAAAACCACCGGCGAAGCCTGCCGCTAAGAGCAAGAAAAGCAGCGGTGTAGTGGCGGCAAAGAAAGCACCCACCCCAAAGAAAACGCCTGCTCCAAAGGCAGCGGTGGCCAAAAAGCCTGCTAAGGCTGTCACCACACCGAGCCAGCCGAGTGCAAAGAAGCCTCAGCGAACTGCTGCCGAAAGGCAAAAACTTGTCGCCAAGCTGCACAAGGTGCTCAAGACGCACTATTCGCCCCGCCTTCCAGACACTTCTCGGCCGCTTCTGGAGCAGGTGCTGTTCGCTTGCTGCCTGGAAAATGCTGACTATGACGCAGCTGAAAAAGCCTTCACTCAACTGCTTGAGAATTCTTTCGATCTGAATGAAGTTCGGGTGACGACGGTTGCTGAATTGGCGGAAGTGCTTGTCGGTCTCCCTGACCCCTCAAAGGCGGCGTTGTCCCTCCGGCGGGCGCTTCAGGCAGTCTTCGAGTCAAGCTACAGTTTTTCGCTCGATCAGGTAAAGAAGCAGTCGGTATCACAGGGCGTGAAGTCGCTCGAGGGCTTACAGTCCCTGACCCCTTTTGTGCAGGTCTACATCACATCGACAGCGCTTGGAGGTCATGGTATCCCGCTCGACCAAGGGGGCCTGACGGCTCTCTATCTGACGGGAATTATTTCGCAAGACGACTACGAGCAGGGGGCGGCACCCGGTCTTGATCGGCTTGTTACCAAGAAGATCGGCAAGGAATTTGGTTCACTGTTGCATCACTTCGGGGCTGACTTGATCGCTTCGCTGCATGGCGTAAAGGTTAAGAAAATTCTCGGTGAAATCACCAGTGAGGCGAAGGATCGGATGCCGAAGCGTGGCGAGAGTCTACCGCCTCCGGTGGCTGCAGCGGTGACGCAGGCTGACCCTGGGGTGGTGCCTGAAGCACACCGGCCAGCAGGCCCACAGGCTGCCGCGCGTCCGGCAGGTAAAACCCCCCAGCCTCCTCCAGGTTCCGGCCCGAAGCGAGACGCCGACGGCAAGCCGATTGGCCCTCGGTCTGGTCCGAAGCCTTTTGTTGTCAAGCCGAACATGGCCCGGTCGATCACAATCAAACCGGAACTCGCCGCCAAACGCGAGGCGGCAGAGAAGGCCGCTGCAGATGCCGCGAGCAAGGGGAAGGCGAAGACCGGTTCAGGAAAAGCAAAACCAGCGGGTGGGAAATCGAAGAAGCAGGCCTCTGCGGCCAGCAGTACCCACAGCCAGAAGTTGGCCAAAAAGAAACCACGTTGATCTCCAAATAGGAGCCGGTCAGGAAGAGGAGAGGAGAACTCGTGGCAGGTCATTCCCATTGGGCCAACATTGCCCGCAAGAAATCTTTGGTTGATGCCAAGCGGGGGAAGCTCTGGAGCAAACTCGCCAAGGCGATCATTGTTGCGGCCAAGCACGGTGGCGC
>CAZKSP010000050.1:0-12877 GCA_964555385.1 uncultured Chitinophagaceae bacterium | reverse complement strand
CATCAAGCATGCCGAAGACTTCATTGGCTGCGACTGCCTGCGGCCAAAAAACATTGCCGGGATGGGCCGGCTCTTCAGTGAAGCTGCCGGTGTCGTGGCCGTAGAAGATTGGGCCACCGAAGGCGACATGATCGGCTGAGTCGCCGTCGCACCGCAGTGTCATGTGTCGGCCGGTGAGCAGAAACTGAAACTTCCCTGAGCCGGGCTCGCCGATCAGGGCGATACTTTGGGAACGACCAAAGCCGCCGCAGTCATCCTCTAACTGCTTGTCGAAGCGGGGCTGCCATTCCGGAGTGATTAGGCTTTCGAAGATGTCACGGACAAGGGACTGCTGCTCCCCGGTGAAAAAATCATCTGCGATTTCTGGTGCAGTTGCCTGCCAGTTGTTGGCAACGCGGGTCCGCAACAGACCGAATTTCGGGTGCCGGTAGTCCCAGGGAACACAGACCACCTGCCGCTGCTGGGGCGTGAGTGAGGCGTGCAGTTGCCCGGCAAGAGTTTCGGCGGTTGGCTTTGTGGCCGGCTCTGCAGCAAAAAGTTCCGGTTGGCTGCCGCCCGGAATGAGAGTCGCCAGGCCGGTTGCCGTTGCGGCGGTCGAGAGGCCGCGCAGGAGTTTGCGGCGGGTCAGGGCGGAAGGTTTGGGATGTTTAATGGGTGCCATGAGAGAGGCTCCTGTGAAGACAAGACCGGTGACACAACGCTAAGGAATCTGAGTCTATCAAAGGCCCGGGTGCTTCGAACTCACTTTCGGCGTTGGCAGCCCGGGCAGAAAAAAGTCGATCGCTGGGCCTGTACGATGCGGCGAATGATCGTCTGACAACGGGGGCAGGTCGTGCCCGCCCGGCCATAGACCTGGTGGCACCGCTGATACCGCCCCGGTCGGCTATCGGCGGTTCGGTAGGTTTCGTCGCCAATCGAGGAGCCTTCCAGCCGAATTGCCCGTCGCAGAATCTTCCGGGTGACGGTGGCGATGGTATCGCACTCCACTTGGCTGATCCGACAGCAGCGGCTGCGGGGGTCGAGGCCAGCGGCAAAGAGGATTTCGGCTGCATAGATGTTCCCAATTCCAGCGGTTACCTGCTGGTCCAGGAGGGCCTGCTTGATCGGTCGACGTGAATGGTGAATGGCGGAATGGAGTGCTGCTCCTGCCAGCGTGAGGGCGTCGGGGCCGAGCACGGAAGGCCCGCAGCGGTGGTGGAATTCTTCGTTTGTGAGCAAACGAATGGTACCGAGTCCTCGCCTGTCCCAGAAAATCAGGGGCGGATGTTCGGCAAATCTCAGCACCATACGAACGTGCACGTCGGACGGTGGTGGAACCCGCAGCAGCAGCCCAGTCATTCGGGGTTCGATCACCAGTCGCTCTGGCTCATCGGCCACCGCTCCCGCCAACCGAAGCACTCCCCGTTTGCCAGCCCGTTCGACCGCGTCAATTCGGCTGCCAATTAACTGGTTTGCGAGGCGGTCTGCCGGGGGGCTGATGAGAATCGGCCGACGGGTCCGCCGCGGGAAGGATGCAGCCGTAATTGTTTGGCCAGCGACGCCGCCAATGCCCCGGCACATTGTTTCAACTTCCGGAAGTTCGGGCATTGCAGCGGCTGTCATTCCCTTAGGATAGAACCGAAATAGCCGGGCAGACTGCGGCGTCGCGTTCGATTCGGTGTCCGCAAGGCTACAATCGAAACGGTTTCGGCCAATGCCCCTAACCTGCCGCGGCGGGTAGGCTAGTGTGCCGCAGCTGCTTTGACCCCTCTTTACGGAAATGCCAATGTCTACTGCTTCAGCAGCCGAACGCCCTCTCTCTCAGGTGCCTGATGCTCTCGGCCGGTTCGGTCGATTCGGCGGTCGCTATGTGCCGGAGACGCTTTCGGCGGCTCTCGATCAATTGCAGACGGCTTATGACGAGGCGATTCGGGACCCGGCGTTTACCCGGGAACTCGACGATCTACTCAACACCTTTGTCGGTCGGCCCACCCCCCTGCTCTTCGCGCGTCGATTGACCGAACGGGCAGGCGGAGCGCAGATCTACTTTAAGCGAGAGGATCTCAGCCACACCGGCGCCCATAAGATCAACAACACCCTCGGCCAGGCGTTGCTGGCCATGCGGATGGGGAAGCGGAGGATCATTGCCGAAACCGGAGCGGGCCAGCACGGAGTGGCCACCGCCACCGCCTGCGCTCGGTTTGGCCTCGACTGTGTCGTCTACATGGGGGCGGAGGATGTCCGCCGGCAGGCTCCCAACGTCCGTAACATGCGGTTTATGGGGGCCGAGGTGCGACCGGTTGAGAGTGGTTCACGAACCCTTCGCGACGCTATCAACGAGGCGATGCGGGACTGGATGGCGTCGGTCGAGACCACCCACTACATCATCGGTTCAGTCGTGGGCCCGCATCCCTTCCCGCGGATTGTCCGCGATTTCCAGTCGGTCATCGGCCGCGAAACAATCGATCATTGTAACCGGCTCTTTGGCCGGCTGCCCGACACGGTCGTCGCCTGCGTTGGCGGGGGCAGCAACGCGGCTGGCATGTTCTATCCATTCGTTGACCATCCTGAGGTGCGTCTAGTTGGCGTCGAGGCGGGGGGACGGTCGAGTGGGGCGGGTGAGCATGCTGCACCGCTGAGTTACGGAAGCCCCGGCATCCTGCATGGCAGCCTCAGCTATGTTCTTCAGAACGCGGACGGCCAGACTGATGATGTCCACTCGGTTTCAGCAGGCCTCGACTACCCCGGTGTCGGGCCGGAGCATAGCTTCTGGCGGGACAGTGGCCGTGTCGACTACACCAGTGTTACCGATGCCGCGGCACTCGATGCGTTCGATCTGGTGGCCCAACAAGAAGGCATCCTTGCGGCCCTTGAGACCTCGCATGCGGTAGCCTGGGCGGTCGAGGCGGCCGCAGCCATGCGGCCAGAAGAGATCCTCGTTGTCTGCATGTCGGGTCGGGGTGACAAAGACGCTGCTGAAATCGCACGGCTCAGAGGGCTCACCGAGGCTGGGGCGTGAATTGAAAGATTGGATCGAGTAACGATGGAGCAACAAGCAGGCATGGCAACGGCTACAGAAAGAGGTCGCACCGGAATCGTGGCGGTGCAAGAGGCGTTCGCGACCTGTCGGGCCGGTGGGGGCAAGGCAATCGCTCCTTTTGTGACAGCGGGCGACCCGGACGTCGAGACGACGCTGGGGGTGCTCGAAGCAGTTGACCGGGCGGGGGCCACCCTCTGCGAATTGGGTGTCCCCTACAGCGACCCGATCGCAGATGGCCCCGTGATCCAGGCCTCCTACACCAGAGCGTTGGCAGCAGGGATGTCGCTCGACAAACTCTTCGATCTGGTCGGTCGCAGCCGGGCGACAGTCCGAATGCCGCTGCTGGCAATGGCCAGCTATTCGCTCATCTTCCGGGTTGGCATTGACGCGTTCGTGACCCGGGCCGTCGCTTGTGGCCTAGCCGGATTCGTAGTGCCCGATCTGCCGCTTGAGGAGTCGGATGAACTTGATGCCGCATGCCGTGCAGCTGGACTGGCACTTGTGCGGCTGGTGACACCAACCACACCGCCGGAGCGGGCGGAGCAGATTGCCCGGCGATCGACTGGTTTTCTCTACTGCGTGTCGGTGGCGGGCGTGACTGGCGAACGGACAGCCTTGCCGTCGGGTCTGGTCGACCGGGTCGCCTGGCTGCGGGAACGAACAGAGGTGCCGATTCTCGTCGGTTTCGGGATCGCCAGTCCGGAGCAGGCTCGGGAAGTGGCCGAGGTGGCCGATGGCGTGATCGTTGGCTCGGCGGTTGTCCGGCAGCTCGAGCAGGCCGCAGCCGGTCAGGGTGTCGCTGCGGTCGAAGGATTTGTCGGGGAGCTCGTGGCTGCCTGCCGAAACGGCTGACAGCCGGGAACTACCAGAAAGCCTTCACAGAGCCGCAGCCGTTCGGGCCTGCCTGACCTCGTCGCTCCTGAAAATGGCCGATCTGTTCGGGCCGTTTCGTAGTGATCGCAGGGAGTCCAATTTCAGATGGCTCCTCTCGAGCGTTTGCCGACCCCCTTCACCTCTTCAAACCCCTCGGCCGTCCCCTGGAAGGCGGAAGTGGAAGCGGCACGTTGTCGTTCCTTCCGGCTACATGGTGAGATTGTTCAGTCGTTCGCTGCCATGATCGCGGCGAGCAGCTGGGCCGGCCATGGAGGATCGTAGCGACAGCCAGCGACCGGGATGCCCGCCTTCACCAAGGCTGTTACCGTCTCTTCCACTGGGCCACGACTGGGGGCAAGTTCACAGAGCAGGCTGTCATCATCTGGGCACTCGCAGCCAATCGCGATGTGGCCAATCACCCGGGCGGCCTCTTGGGCCGCGGCCGGACAGGCAAACCGCAGCCGCCAGCTACTGACCTCGGTCCAGGCCTCCGGCCGACAGGGGCCAGCCCGCAGCAGCTGGCCCTCGTGCAGGATCAACAGATCGGTAAACCCAGGGGGAATCTCAACATCGTTGCAGGCAGCCACGACGGTGCCTCCCGTCGCAACAGTGTCACTGATGAGCTGGCTGACCAGTTCCCTGCCAGCCGGATCGAGGCTGGCGGCCGGGTTGTCGAGCAGGAAGATGGTGGGCTGGAGCAACAACGCCCGGGCCAGCAGCAGCCGTTTGCTCTGGCCGGAGGAAACGGCGTCGCAGCGTGCTCCAGCCATTCGCTCGAGGCCGACCCTGGCCAGGGCGCGGCCAACGGCGTTGGTGAGGTCGCGGCCCCGCAGGCCTCCTGCCGCCGCGAAGAGTTCCAGGCATTCGTCAATCCGAATCGCTGGCCAGGCGGGCACACCGTCAGGGACGTAGCCGACCAGTCGGCGAATTGTCTCTCCCTGATGCGTGGCAGCACATCCCGCCACGGTTAGTTCACCCGACCGCAGTGGCAGCAGCGTGGCAATGGTTTCCAGGAGGCTGGTCTTTCCAGCACCAGTCGGGCCGATGACCGCCACCGCCTGACCAGCTGATATGCGGAGGTCGAGTCGTTCGAGGACAACAACCCCCAGTCGTTCAACGGTGACGCGGTCGCATACAATCATGCCGGATTGATCGATGGCCTGTCGGCTGCCCCTTCCTGGCGGGCTGCCGCGTCCTGAAGCCGGGCGCTGGTCAATTCGATGGCGACGAGCATGCCTTTGGCCTTGTTGATGGTTTCCTGAAACTCACTTTTGGGCTGACTGTCGGCAACGATGCCGGCCCCCGACTGGACGTAGGCGGTGCCGCCGCTGACAACAATGGTTCGGAGGGCAATGCAGGTGTCCATCGCCCCACCAAAATCGACGTAGCCAACGGCACCGGCATAGGGGCCCCGCTTGTTCGGTTCAAGTTCGTCGATGATTTCCATCGCCCTGATTTTTGGCGCTCCTGAAACCGTTCCAGCCGGCAGGCAGGCTCGGAGGGCATCAAACGCAGTTTTGCCAGGCAGCAGCCGGCCACTGACGTTGCTGGTGATGTGCATGACATGACTGTAGCGTTCGATTGCCATTACATCGGTTAGTTCGACTGATCCAATTTCCGCAACGCGGCCAACATCATTGCGGCCGAGGTCGATCAACATGACATGTTCGGCCCGCTCCTTCGGGTCGGCCAGCAGACCGGCGGCGAGCTCGGCATCCTCCTCTGGCGTGCCGCCGCGGGGGCGGGTGCCGGCCAACGGTCGCACAGTTACTCGGCCATTGACAACCCGCACCATGATCTCGGGCGAGCTGCCGACAAGCGTCGCTGTCGGGGTGCGCAGATAGAACATGAACGGGCTCGGGTTGACCACCCGGAGGGTCCGGTAGAGTTCTAGCGGTGATGCTGTGAAGGGGACAGCAAGCCGACGACTGAGGACGACCTGGAAGATATCGCCGGCATGGATGTAGTCGATGGCCCGCTCAACCGCCTGCTGGAAGTCCTGCTGACTGCGATTGGCATGCGGCTCACCGCAGGGCTGCTGCAAGCTGCCGATATCGCACAGCGGAGGCCAGTCAGAGGCCTGCTGGAGTTGGGTAATCGTGGCATCGACCCGGGCGGCTGCTGCGTCGTAGGCGGCGGCAATCGCTGCGGAAGTCTTCGCTTCGATTTTCGCGAGCACCACGACATCGATGCTTTTTGAGACATGGTCAAAGACGACCAGTCGATCGTAGAACGCAAAGCAGATGTCCGGCAGCCCGAGGTCATCAGCGGGCACGTCTGGGAGATGTTCGACATAGCGGACCGAGTCATAGGCGGCGTAGCCGATGGCACCGCTCGTGAACGGGGGCAGGTCATCGAGCCTCGCGGGCTGGAAGGTGGCCATCCGCTGTTCAAGTTCAGTCAACGGGTCGTCTGACTCGAAGGTTTCGAAGACGACGTCGCTGCGACTAATGGTGACCTGCCGGCCGCGGGCTTCGAACCGCAGGAAAGGCTCGGCTCCCAAAAAGCTGTAGCGTCCCACCTTCTCACCACCGATCACGCTCTCAAAGAGGCATCCATCGCTCCCTGCGTCGATGCGGGCGAAGGCCGACAGCGGGGTGAGACTGTCAGCAAAGATTCGCCGATAGACAGGCACCACCGTTGCTGACTGAGCCAGTTGGGCGAATGTCTTGCGGTCGGGAAGGTGCGGCATGGCGGGGCTGAAGGTGGCCGGGGAAATTCGCCGCCGGTGCGGCGGTCATGAATCGTAGCAGACTGCCGAAAATGTCTGCCATTGACGCGGCTGAAAAACGCCCTGCTCGACCGACGGGAACCGTCAGGGCCGAAGCCGGTTCTGACGCTCTTGGCAGAGTCTCCATGCTACGGCAGACGGCCAACTGCTATGATACTGCGGGCGGGCTGTCGAGCCTCCCCCATGTTTCCCGATTCGTTCGTGAGGCGGTTGATGCGTTGCCAGCAGTGCGACAAGCAAGCGATGTTCCATATCACCGAGCTTGAAACGGGTGAGGTGCGGGAAGTTCACCTCTGCGAAGATCATGCCCGGAGCTACCTCAATCAGTCAGAGGGAGCATCCCAGCCTTCGGAGTCGGCTGGTCCTCTTGGTGTGGCTCAGACAGCCGAGGAGCTTTCGGAACTCGACCAGAAGGTCTGCGAAATGTGTGGCATCACCTTCTTTGAGTTTCGGAATCAGGGGCGGCTGGGCTGCCCACACGACTATGTCCAGTTCGAGCAGGAACTCGAACCTCTGATTGCCAATATCCACGGTGCTGTCGAGCACACCGGCCGCCGGCCCCAGCGGCCAGCTGGGAGTGAACTGCCAGAGTCGACGGAGTCGCTGACCCAGGTCATTGGGCTCCGGAAGGGCATTCGTGAAGCGGTTGAGCAAGAGGAGTACGAGCGAGCCGGGACGCTTCGGGATGAAATCAACCAGGTTCTCGATAACTGGCATGCCGAGCAGCAGGCTGCCGATGGAACCGACTCCGCACACCCCTCAGAGAGTCCTTCAAACTCATGATGAAGTTGGATTCACTCACGAACTCGATCGGCGAGTGGCTCAAGGGCACCGGGCCCGAGTCGGATATCGTCATGAGCAGCCGCGTTCGGCTTGCCCGAAATTTGGCTCAGTACCCGTTTGTGGGCCGGGCCTCTGACCAGGAGCGGGGAGAGGTTCAGCAGTTTCTTCGGAGCCGGCTGTTGCAGTTGCCCTCGCGGCTGTCGCTTGATTATGTCGACGTTGGCGGGCTGGGCGAACTCGATCGACAGTTTTTGGTTGAGCGGCAGCTCATCAGCCGCGAACATGCCGAGGCTGCCGGGTCGCGAGGCGTCGCCATTGATGCTCATGAGCAGCTGAGTCTGATGATCAATGAGGAGGATCACCTGCGGATTCAATGTGTCCACAGTGGCCTCGATCTTGAGTCAGTCTGGCGTCAGATCAGTGCGGTCGATGACGAGATCGAGACTGTTGTGCCCTATGCCTTTCATTCTCGCTGGGGGTATCTCACGGCCTGTCCCACTAACGTAGGTACCGGAATCCGAGTCAGTGTGATGCTGCATCTTCCTGCCCTCGTAATCACCCGACAGATCGACAAGGTCTTTCGGAGTCTGCACAAGATCTCACTGGCTGTGCGAGGGCTTTACGGAGAAGGCTCCCAAGCGTTTGGTGACTTCTATCAGATTTCGAATCAGACCACGCTGGGGAAGACTGAGCAGGAACTGATTGCTCAGGTGGCCGACGTCGTGCCAGTGCTGATCGATTACGAGCGCCGGGCTCGAGACTTTTTGGTGCGAGAGACCGAGCAAAATATTCACGATCAGGTCAGCCGGGCTTACGGCATCCTGCGAACTGCTCAGACGATTACGGCCGAAGAGACGATGCAGTTGTTATCGCGGGTTCGGATGGGCGTACTGCTTGGCCTGCTTGATGACGTCAATGTTTCCGATGTCAACCTGCTGCTGGTGCGGACGCAGCCCGCACATTTGCAGAAACTCCGTGGGATCGAGCTTGATACCAAGGACCGCAATATCGAGCGGGCGAGGTTCTTGCGGAAGTACTTCGAAACAGGTTCGGCCGAGGCCAACTGACTGCCGTAGAACGTGTGCCCTCATGGCCGCGTGAGCTTTGCACGCAAGGCCTCCACTACCGGGGCGGGCACGAATTTCAGCAACGCTTCATCGTCGGCCAGCGGAGTGATCTGCTTCAGCAACGATGAGGAAATGTGTGAATACTGGGCGTCGGCCATCAAAAACACCGTTTCGATCTCCGGATCGAGCATGCGGTTGGCCAGCGTCATGGTGAATTCGGCCTCGATGTCAGTGAGTGACCGGACGCCTCGCAACACCACGTGTGCCCGCTGGTCGCGAACAAACGTTACTGAGAGTCCGTCAAACCGTTGCACCTCAACGTTGTCGAGCAAGGCCACAGCCGCCTCTACCAACCGGACTCGCTCGTCCTGGTCGAATAAGGGGTGCTTGTCGGGGTTAATGCCAACACCGACAACAATTCGATCAAAAATCCTGCTGGCTCGGGCGATCACATCGAGATGTCCGAGGGTAACGGGGTCGAACGAACCGGTGTAGACAGCGGTCCGGCCCGCAGGCTGGTCTGACACAGGTGAAATCTCCGAAATTGACGGTTGGGGGTAGACTTGTGGATAACTGGTTGGCTCAGCCGACGTCTGCAAGTATCGTATCCAACTCGGTGATGGCTCGCCCGTCCCCGAGGGCAGCACGGTGCTCGTAACGCGTGGCTGCTTGGTGAGTGTCGGATTTCCCCTGGTTGGAGCAACTGCATCGTGTCGAAGGCCGTTCCGTTTATCGGCATGATCGTTTCCGGTATCGTCGGAATTATGTTTTTAGCCGATCTGGCAGCAGGCTTTCCGTTTCGACGAGTCAGCATTGCTGCCGACATTGGCTTCGTTCTCAGCAGCGCAATTCTTGCCTATCTCAGTTGGTCGCTGCAGATGAGCCGGCAGGAAGAGTAGCGTGAATCGCGGGAGCTCAGGCTGCCCGCAGGATCGAACTGGGTGCCTGTGAACTGCTGCCCCCACAGACAAGGCCTGGTAGTTCCTCCAGCTTTGGCACGATCAGCCTGCCGGAGGCGACCTGCTTCTTGACACGGGCCAACAGGCTTTTTATTCGCCGGCCTTCGAAGCTGCCCGTCGGAGTGGCAGCATCGATACCAGCAAGCGTTCCTGGGCTCAGTCGCGGAACTCCTGATTGCTGAAATAACTTTGGTCGCCACGATTTCGCAGTCGAACTATGCCGCAACAATTCCCAGAGCCCCCACTGCACGCTGCGACAGGGCCAACCTGCTGGTGCGGGTCGCCGTGGCCGACCCGTGCCGCTGAATCGCGAGGTTAAGACGACAGTAATCCCTTCTTCCACCAATAGGTCAGGTTGAGGAACTTCCATTTCGTGCTCGATTACGGCGGCTCGGAGCTGAGGGACAGCCTGCCGTGCGGCCCGCAGAACACTTCGGAGTTCCCGGCGCGAACTGGCTGCTGCCGAGTCGATGAGAATCGCAGGCGGTTGCTCTAAATCAGGCCACGCTCCGAACTGATCAAGCGAGCCGTACCACGAGATGGCGGGTAACCGACGATCGGAATCGGCGGTGAATGCCAGCGAAAAATCACGGCTGGCGGGCAGTGGCGCGCACAGAATGCAGATGGCCGGCTGGTGGGGTGTCCGCACTGAATTCCTCCGAATAATTTGCCCGCTCGGGCGAACGTCGGCCCCGATGCCACAAGCAGTTTGTGGCCCCTCGACTAGGTCTCTGTTCGGGGGAGGAATTCAGCCGTCTGCCGGTGGACGCTGGGCAAAACGAGTGCTGGAAAACGGGCACTGGTTTTTCCAATGCAGTGACTGAACCCATCGTCAACGGTATCGGCGGTCGGCTGGCAATGCTTCAGCCTGTTCCCGATTCTGGCGGTCTGACCACCGTAGGCTTTTCCCGATCGTTACTGTTTGCCTGGGCCGCCGGAGCTGAAGACGATCGATGATGGGCCTCAATTGCCGCCAGCAGGGAGCTCGTGGTGGCCTCGTCAGCCTCCACGGTCGGCGGGAAGCCTGCTGCAATCAAGGTCGCCGAGGTGACCGGTGAAATGCTGGCAATTTTCCAGCTTTTGAGGTTGTCTCCCCAAAGCTCAACCGCCGCCGTCGCGATCGAGGAGCTCGTTAAAACAATCCAGTCACAGGGAAATTGCTGCAGCGTTCGTTGTGCCTCTGAGTCGATGGTCGGGACCGGTCGGCTGGAATAGGCGGCCACTTGTTCAACCTGATGGCCTCGGGCCTCAAGTTCCTGTCGAAGGAGATCTCGGCCTTTGTCAGCTCTGATGAGCAGAAAACGTCCCTGCGGTACAGAATCGCCAATTGCTTCGAGGATTCCCTCAGACCGGTAGCAGTCAGGCGTCAGGTCGCATGTCAGTCCGCAGGCCTCCAGTGCTTCGCGGGTAGCTGGTCCAATCGCTGCCAGCCGGGCGGTCCCCAATGCCCGGGCGTCACGGCCGCTATTCCGCAGGCACGAATGAAAGGCCCGAACCCCGTTCATGCTGGCGAAGATGATCCAGTCAAACGACCAGGCAGACGCGATGGCTGCCTCGACCGCTGCGGGCTCGGGGGCGGGGCCAATCTCAATGAGCGGCAGATGAACCACTTCCCCACCACGCTGACTGATTGCTTCGATGAGTTGATCTCCCTGACCGGCCGGCCGCGTAACCAGTAGCCGAACGCCTGCCAGTGGCCTATGACTGGCCACCGGCCGGCCAGCCGGGTGGCTACCGATGATGGCGATGGCGGGTGCTGGAAGGGCAGCGTCGCGAATGGCTGTCGCACATTCGGCGAGGGTTGTTGCAACGATTTGCTGATCAGCCCAACTGCAACGGCTGACGAGCGTGACCGGCGTGTCGGCCGGTCGGCCGGCCCGCAGGAAGGCCTCGGACCAGTGGGGGGACTGCTCAATCCCCATGTAGATCACGATGGTACCGGTGACTGCGGCGAGGCTGCTGTAGTCGATCGCCTCTTGCTTCAAGGCTGCTTCATGGCCGGTCACGATTGTCAGACTCGAAGCGGTCTCCCGCGAGGTCAGAGGGACTGCGGCGGAAGCCGCCGCAGCCGTCGCAGCTGTCACCCCCGGGACGATCTCGAACGGGATATTCCGCTCGGTGAGAGGTTCAAGTTCTTCACTGAGTCGCGCAAAGACCGTGGGATCACCGCCCTTGAGCCTCACCACAACCCGTCCCGGAGAGGCGAGGTCGGCCAGCCAGTTGCCAATCTGCTTGCCGGGATCGCTGGTGGAGCGGTTGCCACTGAGCAGACGGGAGATCGGGAGGCATGGACTGCCAGTGAGTTGGAGGACAGCTTGTGGAACAAGCTGATCATGCACGACGACATCAGCTGCCTTCAGACGGTTGATTGCCCGAGTCGTTAAGAGATCTGGCTCTCCTGGTCCAGCACCCACAAAGATCACCCTGCCCGGCGGGGGGTGGCTACCCGCCGGCAACGGCACGGCCAGCGAATGAGAGGCGGGCTTCTGAGGCAGGGATTCGTTCATGCAGGGCATTTCCGGGCTACGACTCCGGGAGACTGTCGCCGGATGCACGAGTATTTTCTCGCCCGATTTGTCCGCCACAAGGGCTGCAACTGGAGGGAAGACAACAACACTATTCTGGTAGGATAAAGTATTCGATAGCAGTCGTTCAGCCAGCCATTTCCCCTTTCCGGTCAACCGGGGACGCATGTCAGATAAACCAGAAGACAAACCCTCTTCGACGAATCCTCGTCCAGTTCAACGCATGCCGCTCAGCCCTGCCGAGCGGAGCCGCCTGTCAAAGTGCTTTGCTAGCGGCAACGACAATCTGAAAAGGGATAATCTCGACTACGCGATTGACATGTTTGCAGTTTGCGTCAGCGGTGATCCAGGCAGTGTGCCGTATTTGCAGGGTCTGCTGGAGGCACTTGCGAAAAAGCAGGCGGGGAAGAAGGCCGGTGGCCTGTCGTCGCTGCTGGCGGCTGGCAGTAGAGGAAGTCTGAAGCGGTTGATTGCCGCAGGAAAACCGACGGAGGCAATCAAAGCAGGCCTCGATATCCTGAAAAAAAATCCTATCGACACGTCCTGCCTGCTTGGGCTGGCAGATGCCTGTGAGGCGTTGGGCTGTATCGAAACTGAGGGGTTGTTCCTGAGACGAACCCTCGATCTTGCCCCCCGTGAGCCAGCAGTCAACAAGCAATGTGCCTCCTACAAGGAGCGACTGGGCCAATATGATCAGGCGATAGCCTGCTGGCAGCGGATTGCTGAAAACAAATCAGTCAAGGTAGAAGCCCAGCGGGAAATAGCCCGGCTGAGTGTTGAGATGACCAGACACAAGCTCGACAACCGAGGCAGCAAGTCGCAGCAATCCGGTGAGCAATCACCGGTGGAGGCGTTGCGTAAACGGCTGGCCGAAACGCCAACGGATACCGAGGCCGCCTTTGAACTGGCCGATTTGCTCG
>CAZKSP010000049.1:0-12879 GCA_964555385.1 uncultured Chitinophagaceae bacterium | reverse complement strand
CGACGGTCTGGCCGGCCAGCCTGGTGATCACACCGGAACCTGCCTCTTCCTCGTCCTCTGCGGCTGTTCGGCCGCGGCGGTTGGTCTTCCGGGCATCGATATGGACAACGGCTGGCCGCAGCAGCAAGGAAAGCCGTCGCAACTGGGCCCCCTGCCGCTCAAATTCGCGGGCATCTCTGGCGACGTCATCATAGAGCCGCTCACGTTCGTCAGCCGAGAGCCGACTTTCACTGAAGGGATCGATTCGTTCAGCTCGTCCAGCGGCTGCCGGTTGAATCGGTCGTAACGATCCGCCGGGTTCATCGGCGAGAGAACCCCCGCTCGCGGCCAGCAGCGTACAGACCGACAGCAATGCCGCCAATTGACTCGGACAGTGGCCCCGACCGCCGCCTGTTCTCCACGCCGCCATGGCCTGCCTTCCTCTCCGCGTCAATGCACCTGCCACCCCCAAGTATACCCCGGGAAACAGGTGCAGCGGCTTTCAGCGAACAGCAGCAGTTTGCTCCGGTCAGAACCCGGCCCGCTCCGCTTCGGCCGAGAATCGCGCCCCTTCCTTCTCCAACTCGCGTTGGCAGGCGATGCACATTGTCGCGTAAGGCAGAGCCTGAAGGCGGGCCAGTGGAATCTTGCCACTACACACCTCACAGAGGCCGTAGGTGCCCTCTTTCATCCGCTCCAGAGCGGTCTCGATCGAGCCGAGTTCCCTGGCCTCCACCTCTGCGAGTTGCGAACTGATCTCGTCCTGAGCGGTATCGACAGCCGCATCAATGACATCCCCCGGAGACTCGCTGCGCAACTCCCGTAGCAGCGTCAGGTCTCCGGCGAGGGCCCGCCGCAGGGCGTCCCGGCGGCGAATCAGAATGGCATGGAGGTTTAAAAGTGCGTCTTTTCGAGCCATGGTGCTGTTCCTCCTCTCCCCGGTGAATGAGCGGCTCAAAAGGAGACGCTGCTGCCGGGCGCACCAAATAGTACGGGGCTAGCGGTACTCTGGTTCTGCCTCCGACCAAAATTTCCCGAAATGACGGAAAATTCCCAAGGATTTTCTGGCCTTGCCCGCTCGGTAGACAGCATGGGAATTCAACTTGCTCATCGGCATCGATCCGGCAGAAATATCGCGTGAAACCAGAGGACCGGAATTCATCTGCCAGATTCCCCAGTTCCCCCGGCGGTTCCGGAGCGGAAGCACCAGATGACGCCGTCTTCGGAGGCGACAACGACTCTGTCGGCGACGACAGCGGCCGATCCGGCGAAACTTCCTCCGGCATCAAATTCCCAGCAGGGTTCGCCGTCACTCAGCCGCAGGAGTGAAATCCGTCCGGCGGTGTCGGGAACCAGGACAGCCTCGATTGGCTTATTGCCGTCGGTTGACTCAGGCACCACCGAGACCGCAACCGGCGAGGCATCAACTCGTCCTCGCAGAGGCCGCCGCCAACGCTGACTGCCGTCATCGACGGCAAAGGCCTCGACCACCCGGCCCCGGGAACCAACCACAACTAGGCCCCCGGCGACGGCAGCGCTGGAACGATAGGCCAGTCCATTCGCAGCTGGCTGGTGGTCCCACGCAACCTTCTTCGTGACGAAATTGATGGCAAAGAATCGTCCCCCCTCGGTCCCGAAGAAGACCCTCTGTCCGGCCACCGCCGGTGTCGTGCCAGTTGGGCCACCCAACGGCACCTCTCCCACCGTCTCGCCTGAGTCGACCGCGATGATGTGGAGGCGACCGTCACAGCCCGCCAGAAACACCCGGTCTCCATCGGGGCTGGTGCCGACGGTTGGTGAGCAGCGGATCTGGTCGGCGATCTCGTGTGTCCAGATGGTCTGGCCATCGGCGAGTCGCAGGCACCGCAGGGTGGCGTCTTGCGATCCGACAAGTACCAGCGGAGGATGACGATCCGCCAGAATCGTTGGGCCACCAGAGATCTCGCCGGTGGTTTCAACCGTCCAGGCAAGCCGGCCGCTGCTTTGGTCAAAGGCCCGGATCATGCCGAGGTCGTCACCAACCACGACCAGCGGAAAGTCCTCAACGGTCGAGACAGCTGCCGCCGATGGAAAGCCCGAGTCGGCCGAACGGTACTCCCAGACGGTTGCTCCTGTGTCGAGTGACAGGGCCAGAAAGCCACCATCGAGATCACCCAGATAGATTCGCCCCGCCGCAATCACGGGCGTGGCGGTGAAAGAGCGGCCCTCAAAATGCCGCTGCCAATGCTCCGCAAGGGGCAACTCGAGCGTCACGCTTGAGCGGCCCGTTCCAGCGGGCGTGCCGCGAAAGACCGGCCAGTCGCGGGGGCCGGCGGCAGCTTCGCCTGCCGGTTCAGCGGCAGCGATTGGCCCCAGCCAACTCAGCAGCATGACCGCGACCAGCATCTGCAAGCTCAGGCCGTTCTCTGTTTGCGCGGGAGCTATGTGACGGCTTGTGGAGGGATGGCGATGCTGCATCAGTGCATGACCTGCCGGTAAAGATCGGTGAAGTCACCGGCGGTGCAGGGCCGCGGATTGAAGCCGCCGGTCCACTGCTGGGCCGCTGCAGTAGCCAGCCGATCGACATCGAGTGGTCTGGGACTATCTGCAAGGCAGGGCTGCAACGAGCAGTTTAGGCCGGCCCTTGTCAGTAACGCCTCGAGCCAGTCAGCAAGTCCGGCAGAACTGGCCGAAAGGCCTGCAATGGCGGCTAGCTCGGCATAGTGGTCGCCGACGACTTCGGCGTTGAACCGGACGACCTCCGGCAGCATCAAGCCAACGGCCTGGCCGTGGGCAACGCCGTGCTCGGCCGTGAGCGGATTGGCCAGGGCGTGAGCCGCCCCGAGCATTGCGTTTTCGATCGCCAGTCCGGCCCAGGCAGCACCGAGTTGCACGCCTTCGCGGGCCACGAGATCGGTGGCATCGTCGAGAACGTTTGGCAAGTGATACGCCAACAGCCGCCAGGCCTCACGAGAAAACAGCCGTGAAGCCGGGCTGGCAGCCTTGCTAACGTGGCTCTCGATTGCATGCGAAATCGCATCAATCCCCGTCAAGGCAGTCACCCTCGGTGGTTGCGTCACTGTGAGCAGGGGGTCGAGGATGGCCACGCGGAAGGCGGCAGCCGGATTTCCACAGGCAAGCTTCTCACCGGTCTCGGCATCGCTGATCAACGCAAATGACTGGGTCTCACTGCCGGTGCCGGCCGTGGTCGGGCAGCCGACTGACGGGAGGAGGGGCAGGTGTGCCGTGCCGCGACCCCGGTAGTCCCGCATCTGTCCACCGCAGCAGAGCAGAAAGTTGATGCCCTTGGCGCAGTCCATTGAACTGCCACCACCGAGGCCGACGATGAGATCAGGACGAAAACGCTGGGCGCAGGTGGTGCCCTCCTCGACCTGTGCAGTGGTCGGGTTCTCAGTAAAGCTGCTGAAGACCTCGGTCGCGCAGCCAGCTTCCTCCAGAGCGGCCAGCCCCTTCTGCGTATGGCCTGCAGCGATTACCCCGGCATCGCTGACCACTAACACCCGGCTGCCGCCGAGTTCACCGGCCACCTCTCCAAGCTCTGCGATGCGGCCAGAACCGACCAGCAGCCGGGTTGTTGCCCGAAAGCTGAAGGATGTCTGTCCGGCCGCTGCGAAGGCATCCGTACCCATCGGTTCAACCGGCTGCTGCCGCACCGGCTGTGAGAGGGCTGCCGCTGGCTGCGTTGATGTCAGCCAACTGAAGCGCTCGCGAGCGATACAGGAAGTCAATGATGTTGCCCTCGTGGGGCTGCAGCCAGTCAAGCTTGATTGTTGGCAACGGCCCAAGGTTGAGACGGTCAATGTGGGTGGCATTGATCAGGCTCTGGCGGAAGGCCTCGTCCGCGGTGATTGCCGTAGCCACCAGCGTTGGGCCGATCCGGTCAAGCATGGCTGCCTGCGGGCACTCAACCACGCTGGCGAACGGAAACATGTATTCGGCTCGGGCAATCTCCGGATCGGGAGAACTGCAATGGGCGATGACCGGCCGCAGCCAGCCGCACCGCTCGCCCTCGACAAACCGGGGTCCGTGGGCGGCGGTGGCATGGGAAACGCCCGGCTTGTCGAGTAACCCCTCGATCTGTTCCCAGATCGCCTTGGCAGCCCCCGGGATGGTGAAGGCAGCGAGTGTCGCCTCGGGATCATCCGGTGGCTTGACCTCAAGCGGGCCGAGCCGTTCGGCCAGGGCATCAGCGATCTCACGGGTGTGCCGGCTGGCGTAGATGGCTGAGCAGTTGATGCAACCGCGGCCACTGTTGGCGGCGATGCTCTCGGCCATCACGTCGAGGTAATCCTCCCAGCGATCGACGCAGTCGTCTCCAAGCAGAATCTTGGAGAACCCAGGGCCGTGTACCTGGACGGCGGGGTTGCCCCGGTACTGCTCAACGGTCTTCGCCGATCCAAAGATCATGCTGCGTCCGCAGCCGGCCATGATGGCCGAGCCGACATCGGTCGGACCTGGATAGAGCCCGATCGCTTCGGCTGGGATGCCAGCTTCAATCATCGCCGCCGCCATCCGGTAGGGTGTCCAGGGTTCCTGGCCACCAGGCTTGAGCAGTAGGCCGACCCCAAGGGCGACGACAGGTAGCCAGAGGGTGTGAACGCCGGGCGAATTGCTCGGCAGTACGAGCCCGAGTACGGGTGACTGGGCCTGATAGCTGACGACCACATCGCGATGTTCTGTGCCGTAGCCTTTCCAGAGAATCTCCGGAGGCAGGCCCCGCGAGAGGGCGTCCAGCATCCGGTCCATGTTGGAGAGCACGAAGAGATTCTTCTTCATGTTGGCCCGACAGAGGCTCTCCGGCAGCCCGGTCGTGGCCGACTGCTGCCGCACAAAGTCATCAGGCGTCTGCGGCACCCCGCCAACCTCGACAGTGCCCAGGGCATAGAGGTTGCCGGCTGTCTGCAGCCGTTCGACGATTTCCTCCGGATCAAATTTCAGCAACGCCTGCCGGGCCTGAGCCGCCTTGCGAAGGTCGCGTCCGACGATTGCCCCGCCTACCTGGCTGACCTCTGCGACAGGCTCGCCGGTCAGGAAGTGGACCAACTGGTTGCGTTCGAGTGACTCGTAGGGCTTGCCAAAGCGAAAGGCGGTGAGGTGCATGGTGGTTCTTTCTTTGGTGTCAGCGAGGGAATGTCGTGCCCCCGTGGGATTTTACGAAATGCCGAAAAGTCTGGCCTGCTGGTGGGTGAGACGGAGTGAATGATCACGCAAGCACGAAGGACGGGAAGAAGAAACCACCGAATCCGTCAATCGATGGCATGCAACTCAGTAGACGCCCACGGTTGTGGCGGTGGCCAGTTTATGAAAGGGCCGCACTCCGCTAACGCCGTCCCAGGGGTATTTGACGTAGGGCCGTTCCCGTTCGCCCTCATCCCGTTCAAGGAAGCCCGGCACGAAAGTCTCTTTCGTCAGCGTGGTGAGCTTCACCCGGCCCGTGCCGCCGTAGGGCACCACGCTGTTGGTGTCGTCAAAATCGACCAGTTCGATGACCGCCCGGGGCTGCGGGCTGTAATAGGCGATCGTGTAGCCATCCTCCGGTACGACCGGCCGTGAGGCGGCCAGGCCCATCAGGGTGTTGCCATACGTCGGGGTCATGTAGGTCCCATCAAGCAGTTCTTCGACCGCAAACCGTGTCCACTGTGGAGTGAACTCGGTGCCGCCGGAAAAAATTCCGGTGATGCCGACGTCGTGGATGGTGGTTCCCTTCTTCTCCAGGGCCAAAGCCAGTGATTCAAGCAGCTTGGGCGTCGTGAACATGCAGCGGATATCGTGACCCGCCTCGAGAATCGTGATCGCCTGATCGATGCAGTGTTGCTTGTAGGCTTCAAGATGCTCCATCCAGCCTTTCTGAATCAACTTGATCACCCAGCGGGGGTCGAGATCGATGCAGAAGCAGATGCCGCCACGGAACTGGGCGAGATGTTCGATCGACAGCCGCAGGCGGCGGGGGCCGGAGGGGCCGAGCATCAGCCAGTTGGCACCCTTGGGGAAATGCTCCTCCGGCAGGGTTGCGCTGAACTCTTCGTAGTCGGTGCGGAAGTCGCGGAGGTTGACCCGTGACTTTGGCGTGCCGGTCGTGCCGCCGGTTTCGAAGACATAGGCAGGCTGGCCAGCGAAACCCTTGGGGATCCAGCGGGTCACCGGTCCACCGCGTAGCCACTCATCTTCAAATGGCGGAAACTTCTTCAGGTCGTCGAAGCAACGGACGTCCTTGATCGGATCGAATGGAAGGCCCTCGGCATACTCCAACCAGAAGGGTGAGCCGGTTGAGGGATGAAAGTGCCAGGCCATCATCTCAACGGTGTGGGCGTCGAGTTGTTCTCGGCTGCGGGCGATACTCTGCTCGTCCGCAAGTTCGAAGACGGCGGGTTTCTCAGCAGTCGTTTCGGTTGTCATCGGCATTTGCTCCGGCTGAAGGTGGCTGGTGGGTGATGAGAGGTGAATGGGCAGCGTCAGGAAAGTAGTATCCCACAACGGTGCTGCTGGCTAGCTGCCGGAGGGTTTTTCGTCCGGCATGGCCAGTTGGCTGAGCAGCTGCATGACTCCGTTGAAATGGGCCAGCCGGGGACCATACCGGTCAATAAACTCGCCCAAGGCGTAGTCGCTGTCGGTAAAGTCTTCAGCACTTTCTGCCGCCTCTTCGGCGAGCCCGGTCAGAAAATCGGTATGGACGCGCGACAGACCCTCGGCGGCCCGCCGGCAGGCCCGGGCCACGGCCGGGTTGTTTTCCCGCCAGGCTTTCAGTTCGGCTGCCCGTTGCCGCTGCTGCAGCGACACGTGCTTGAGCACTTCGCCAAGGATTTCACACGACTTTTTCTGTACAGCCAGCATCTCGCGGAGCAGGGCCGTCGTTTCATCACCACCTCCAACGCTGCCTGCCGCCGGCAATGCCGAAGCAGTCTCGTTGGTTGAGGTGATATCAATCTGAGTGCAGTGGGATGGGAGGTCGGGCATGCAAGATTGAAACCGTAAGGGCACGAGTGGGGCCGACGGCCGCGGCCCGAATGATCTCCGATCGTACCGGTAGCCTGCCCGTCCTCCAAGAAAGTTGGCGGAAAGCCCCCGCAGAACCGCTACAGCCCGACCAGCTGGAACCGGCTGGGAGCGGTGGCCGGCCGCTCATTCAAGAGTCATCAGGGTCTTCCCGATGGATGGATTCGGCGGAGGACCGATGCCAGTGGGGCGGGCGGCACCGCAGGCACCCTAGGAAAAGTTTCATGGTGAGTGGCAGGGAGGATGCGCCAGCAGCTGGCGTGTTCGGGTTTTTGACGGTCTGGGATTCGGCCGGGGCCGGCACTTTTGGTGGGTATCTGCTCGTGGACCTATCAGGCCGCCCGCTGGAATTCCACTGCACGGCACCGGTGCGTGTCACTCGGGCTCAGGAGATTCTCTACGGTGCGACCCTCACCCGGCAGTTGCACGGTGAGCAGATCGGGGGTCCCCTCCTGAAAGCAACGGCTGTTAAACCGGTCGCCGTGCTGACGGACCGTGACTCGCTGCTGCATGCCCGTTCGCATAGCCCCAGTCCCGTGGCGGTGGTCCGTCGTGGTGTCGAGCCGCTGGTCGGCGGAGATTCAAGCGACCTGGTCTTCGGCGGGATTGCCGTGCAGTTGCATGGAGATGATGCGGATCGGCTGGAAGCGGTACGGCCCCAGCTGACGGCGTTGGCCGACAGCATCGAACTGGTCGAGCCGTTTGAACGAATCCAGGCCGCCATCGAGGAGGCTCAGCGGCACTCGTGACGCCAGAATCGGCCCCTGCCACCACCGATCAGACGATGCTCGCACTGCCCGCCGCCCGTGTGGCCTCGGTGACGCAAGCGGCCCTGCCGGTTGCCCAGACGCTTTGTTTGCCGGTGGCGATGCCGCAGGGCACGGTCGTCTCGGTGCCGCTGCTTGCGAAACCGGTGACGGTTCTTAGCCACCACTTCGGCGGCGATGAACAGCCCACGACTCTCCCAGGCAGGCATTCCGCTGCCAGCAGCAGCCGTCCGGCAGTCCGCCCTCCGGCATCGCGGCGAACAAGGGTTCAGCCGCCGCAGGATGTCGTCAAGCTTGGCGAGCGGCTGTTTTATTTGTTGCAGCCTGACCTTGAGACATTATTGGCCGGGTGCCGAATTGGCTTTCCGCACGAACCCTTTCCCTTTCAGCTTGATGGCATGGCCTTTCTGCTGCCCCGTGTCGGCGGCATCCTTGCCGACGAAATGGGCTTGGGAAAATCGATGCAGGCGATCTCGTCGTTGCGGCTGCTAATCCGTTCGGGGCAGGCCCGACGGGTGCTGGTGGTCTGTCCGAAGGGGCTGGTCTCGAACTGGGCCCGTGAACTGTCGGTCTGGGCGCCAGAGATTGTCGTTGCCGTCATCGAGGGCAGCCCCGACCGCCGTCGCTGGCAGTGGTCGCTGCCGGACGTGCCGGTGAAGATCGCCAACTATGAATCGGTGGTGCGGGACCGCGATCTCGTGGCCGAACTCGGCCTCAGCTTTGATCTGGTCGTGCTTGATGAGGCCCAGCGGATCAAGAACCGATCCAGCCAGACCAATGAAGCGGTCTGCGGACTGTCGCGCGGCCGGTCCTGGGCCCTGACCGGTACACCCGTGGAGAACCGCTCGGAGGACCTGGTCGGCATCTTTGAGTTTGTTGCCCCTGGGCACGTCCATGACAAGATGTCGCCCAAAGCCCTTGGGGCGGCGGCGGCCGACTATGTGCTGCGGCGGACCAAAGACAAGGTGCTCGAAGACATGCCTCCACGGCTTGACCGCGACCAGCACATAGAGCTGTCTCCCGACCAGCGGGAGACTTACCGACGGGCCGAAGAAGAGGGGGTGCTGCGGCTGTCCGGCATGGGGCAGGAGGCGACCATCCAGCATGTCTTTGAACTGGTGCTGCGGCTGAAGCAGATTTGCAACTTTGACACCGCTACCGGCAGCAGCGCGAAGCTTGACTGCCTGGCGGCGGAACTGGAAGAGGTGCAGGCCAGTGGCCGCAAGGCCCTCGTGTTCAGCCAGTGGGTCGAAACACTGGGCCGACTGCGGGAGCGGCTCGGCCGCTTCGGGGCCCTCGAGTATCACGGTGGGATGTCAACCGCCGCCCGCGATGCCGCCATCGAGCGGTTTCGTCATGACAAACAGCACTCGGTCCTGCTGCTTTCGTATGGGGCCGGTGCGGTCGGTCTCAACCTGCAGTTCTCACAGTACGTCTTCCTGTTCGACCGCTGGTGGAATCCGGCCATTGAAGATCAGGCAATCAACCGGGCTCATCGGATCGGTGCGGCTGGGGCGGTAACGGTCACCAGATTCTTGTCGGCAGGCACCATCGAAGAGCGGATCGACGAGGTGCTGGCCCGCAAGCGAAACCTCTCAGATGTCATCCTCTCACAGGCTGAACCGGCCGCCGGCAGTGGAATGTCGGCCGACGAGATCTTTTCGCTCTTCGGCCTCACCGCTCCGCAGCAGGCTGCCCGCCGGGCGGCTTGAAGCAGCGTGTTGTTGGCGAAAAACGTCAGTGGTACCAATGGCTGGCGGCTCCCGAAAAGACACGCGCTGACTGCTTTGCTCTCCCGCATTCGAAGTGCGACAATCGCGGGGCTCTGCGAAAGGGATTGAATGGCCAGTTACTATGATTTCGACGTACTCGTGATAGGCGGCGGCCATGCCGGTACCGAGGCGGCCGCTGCCGCCGCCCGGCTGGGGGCCCGCACCGCCCTGCTGACGGCTAACTGTGACACCGTCGGTCAGATGAGCTGCAATCCTGCCATCGGTGGCGTTGGTAAGGGGCAACTTGTCCGCGAGGTTGATGCCCTCGGTGGTCTGATGGGCCGGGCGATCGACGCCACCGGCATCCAGTACCGGGTACTCAACCGCTCCAAAGGGCCGGCGATGCACGGCCCGCGGGCCCAAGCCGACAAGCGGCTGTACCAACTGGAGATCAAGCACCTGGTTGAATCGACACCGAATCTGGTGTTGCGGCAGGAAGTCATTGAAGGGCTGCGGTTCGAGCCGTTGCCCCAGGCTGCCGCCGGTTCGCCTTGCTGGCGGGTCACCGGGGTGATTGCCCGAGGTGATGTTCAGTACCGGGCCGCCGCCGTGGTGCTTACCACCGGCACCTTCCTCCAGGCCGTCATGCACACCGGCGAGGCCCAGACCCCAGGGGGGCGGGCCGGAGAAGGGACTACTGCAGGGGTGAGCCGGTCGCTCGCCGACCTCGGTTTTCGACTCGACCGGTTCAAAACCGGCACGCCCTGTCGGCTGCACGGTGGCACGATCGACTATGCCGAATTGCAGGAACAGCCGGGGGATACCATCCCGCAGCCCTTCTCATTTTTGACTGACAGCATCGACCGCGATCAGCTGCCCTGCTGGATCACCCGGACCACGCCTGCCATTCACGAGCTCATCCGGGCCAATCTGCACCGGGCGCCGATGTACAGCGGCCAGATCAACTCACAGGGGCCGCGGTACTGCCCGAGTATCGAAGACAAGATCGTCCGCTTCGCCGACAAGGAGAGCCACCAGCTGTTCCTCGAGCCGGAGGGCAGGCGGACCCACGAGATCTATGTCAACGGCATCTCGACCAGCCTGCCGCGGGATGTGCAGGACGCGATGGTGCGGATGGTGCCAGGGCTTGCGCGGGCCGAGATCATGCGGTACGGCTATGCGGTTGAATACGACTACGCTCCCCCCGACCAGCTTTTGCCCAGCCTTGAAAGTAAGCCGGTGGCAGGGCTGTTTCTGGCCGGCCAGATCAATGGCACCACCGGCTATGAAGAGGCGGCGGCACAAGGGCTGATGGCCGGGGCCAACGCCGCGCTGCAACTGCGGGGCGACGAGCCGCTGGTGCTCAGTCGCGAGCAGTCGTACATCGGCGTGCTGATTGACGACCTCGTCACCTGCGGTGTTGATGAGCCCTATCGCATGTTCACCAGCCGGGCTGAGCATCGGCTGGCCCTGCGACATGACAATGCCGACCGGCGGCTGACGCCGATTGCCGAGCGGCTGGGGCTGGCCGAACCCGAACGAACTCAGCGGCTGGCCAGCAAGACCGCGGCGATCGAAGCGACGCTGGCGAGGCTGGCCGACCATCGCGTTGATGGTGTGACGCTGGCCGACCGGCTCAAGCGGCCGGAAGTTGGCTGGGACGACTGCGTTGCCGTGCTGCCGGAACTGGCTGCGGTCGCCGCCGAGGTGGCCGGTCAGATTGAAACCGACATCCGCTACGCCGGCTATCTGAAGGTCGAGCAGCAGCGGATCGAAAGGCGACGGGAACATGGCGAGCGGCCGATTCCCGAGGGCTTCGACTACGGTGGCATCTTGCACTTACGGGCAGAGGCACGGGAAAAGCTCGAACGCATCCGCCCCCGCACGCTCGGTCAGGCCAGCCGGGTCAGCGGCATTACCCCGGCCGATCTCGCCCTGCTGCTGGTCCACCTCGAACGGTGAGGGTTTGAATGAAAGCTTCTTCGGGTTTTTTCAGAGGGTGTTTTCGACGCGTTGGGGTGAGCCCATGCCATCTCGCTGGACGTTCGCTTCGGGCGTCCTGCCCTTCACTCACTCGATGGAAGCCTCGCTTCGCCATCCCGGCTACGCTCATTTTCCAACACCGCTCAATTTGCATGGGCCCGCCCCTCACAAGTCCCCGAAGAACCCCATGAAAATCGTCCAGATCACCGCTGGGGCAGGGGGCAGGCTTTGTGGCAGTTGCCTGCATGACAACACGCTGGTGCGGGCGCTGCGGCAGCGGGGCCGGGACGCGATCCTGCTGCCGGCCTACGTGCCGACCACGACCGACGAAGAGAACGTCGCCGAGCCAACGGTCGTGATGGGAGGCATCAATGTCTTTCTGCAGCAATCGTTGCCACTGTTTCGCCACACGCCCCGTTGGCTCGACCGGCTGTTTGATCAGCCGGCGCTCCTGCGGTGGCTTTCCAACCGCACCGGCGACACCCGTCCGGCAGACCTTGGTCCACTGACCGTTTCAAGCCTGCGGGGCGAGCAGGGTCATCAGCGGAAGGAGGTCGAGCGGCTGGCCCGCTGGCTGGCCCGCGAGGTTCGGCCAGATGTCGTTCATCTCTCCAACGCCCTGCTGCTCGGGCTGGCCCGACGCATTCGGGAGACCACCGGTGCGGCGATTGTTGTCAACCTGTCGGGAGAGGACCTGTTTATTGATCAGCTGCCCGAGCCTGACCGGACGGCTGTTTTCGAACTGCTGGTCGAGCGGGCGGCCGATGTCGATCGGTTCGTCGCCCTCAATGCTGCTTATGCTGAGCGAATGGCCGGCATGCTGGCCTGTGAACGCGATCGGATCGTGGTCATTCCGCACGGCATCGATCCGTCCGGCTTTCCGGCTGAACCGCCCAATCTGGCGGACCGCCGGGCTGCTCGCGGTGGCCGGCAGGTGCTCGGTTTTCTGGCTCGGGCCTGCCGAGAGAAGGGACTCGATCAGGCAGTTCGGGCGGTGGCCCTGCTTGTGGAGCAGGGCCATGACGTCGAACTGCTTGCTGCCGGGGCCACGGTGCCCGCCGAGGCGGCCTATCTCGCTGGCTGCCTGGCGTTGGCCGCTGAACGCGGCATCGCCGAGCGGGTTCGCTGGCTGGGCCAGATCGACCGAGCCGGTAAGCTGCAGCTGTTCGAGGCAATCGATGTCTTCCTGATGCCGACGCCGGTGCCTGAGGCCAAGGGGATTCCGGTCATCGAAGCGCTCGCCGCCGGGGTGCCGGTGGTGGCTTCAGCTGCCGGGGCCTTTCCCGAGTTGTTGGGTAGCGGTTCGGGCCAACCGGCGGGCCTGACCCACCGGCCCGGCGATCCTGCTGACCTGGCCAGAGTGGCGGCTCTTTTGCTTAACGACCCCGTCGGTGCCCAGTCGTTGGCCACCGCTGGCCACGGCCGCGCCCGTGAGCTTCACCGCG
>CAZKSP010000048.1:0-12952 GCA_964555385.1 uncultured Chitinophagaceae bacterium | reverse complement strand
ACGCTCTGCCGGGAGTGGGCCGCCGGTTCCGGTGCAGCCGGTCACGGTCCCACCGACCGCGACGATTGTGCCGCCAAACATGCCGACTCCGTTGCCGCCTCCTGCGGCGCCACCCCTGCAACCAGCAGTCCCGCAGCCGCTACCACCGCCAGCCGTTGGGCCAAGTTTTCCTGCTGGCGGCTAGCTGGTTCGCTTCACCGAATGCTCGGACATCGTGTCCGACTTTCATCACCATCCCTCGGTTGCTGAACGAGAGGGTGCCTGTGCCCAAAAGCGAGTTGCGGAAGCGAGCGAAGCCGGGATGGCGGACGTGCAGAGAACGAAGGCCTGAGCCTGAATGGCCGGAGTGAACGTCCAGCGAGCGGATTGTTCTGACGTGGCCTTGTTTTCCGGAAAGCCCACCTGACGATCGTCTGCCGCGCTACGCCAGTTCCCGGAGGTACTCCAGCGTGTAGATGCCGCTGTCGTGACCGTCGGAGAAAATGATTTTATAGGCGTACTGTCCAACCGGCTGCATCCCGGTCACCGTCAAGGGCGTCAGTTCCGTGGGGCTAAGCACTTGAAGCGGGTTGGCTGCAGGAGTGGCGGCCCGCTGCTCGCGGCAGGTCGCGCAGGGGCAGGCATCGCGGAGAAGCTTCGGTGTATACGACGCCTGAGTGCCGTCGCTCCAATCAACCTCAATCCTGGCGTCATCCCGACGACGAATTGCCTGGGGAACTGGTTCGCTCATTATGTCCTTTGTTGCCCTCCGGTCAGTTGCTCCGCTCGTCGACCACCCGCCGCCCCTTGCCTTCGAACCGGGGCAGGCTGCCAAGGGCTACCGCTTCGACATCAGCCCGGAGGCCAAGTCTCACATGCAGCTCCCGAGCAACTCTTTCAGGGGCGTTTAGCTGATCTTCGATTTCCAGTGACAGGCTGTCGAGACTGCCTTGGCGACGGATGCTGAGGCGGTACTCCGCAATCTCAGGGAAGCTACGAACGATATTGTCGATGGCTGAGGGAAAGACGTTGACGCCTCGAACGACAAGCATGTCGTCAGCCCGGCCGAGCACCCCTCCCTCAAGCCGCACCCAGGGAGGCACGCCAGCTGACAGGGTTTCTGTCGCAGGCCAACGGGGACGGACCACATCGCCCGTCCGGTAGCGGATAACCGGACAGCCGGCACGCCCCAGCGTGGTGATGACGAGCTCTGCCAGTTCGCCCTCAGCTGCCGGCTTACCGTCGGCAATTGTGAGGAATTCAGGATGGAACCAGTCCTCAATCACTTCAAGCCCCGGGCCGCCCAGTGTGCCGACGCCCCAGGGCCCGATCTCCGTGGCCCCAGCATGATCAAGCACATCGGCTCCCCAGGCTGTTGCGATCCGCTGCCGGACGGCGGGAACCGATCCACCGGGCTCGCCGGCCACGATCACGCAGCGGATGGATAACCGGGCCGTGTCGATGCCTGTCTCTGCTGCCACCTCAGCGAGCCGCAAGGCGTAGCTTGGAGTGGCGAGAAGGATTGCCGGAGTGGTTGCCCGCAGCAGTTCAAGTCGGGCAATCGTTGAGAGGCCACCGCTGGGAATTCCCCGGCCACCCGCGGCAATGGCCGCATCGAATCCGCTCCAGAAGCCGATGTAGGGACCAAACGAGGCCGCGACAAAAACACCATCACCCGGCTGGAGACTTGCCCGTTCGTAAATCTTTTGCCAGCAGGCCATCCACCACTGCCAGTCGGCAGCGGTATCCATGACCGGCAGCGGCCGGCCGTGACTCCCGCTGGTCTGGTGGAATCGCACGTAGCGATCATCTGGCCAGGTCTGGTTGGCCATGCCATCGGGGCCAAAGCCTTCGACCAGGTCGGCCTTGGTTGTGAAGGGCAATTCGGCCACTTCTTCCAACGACGATAGGACAGGGGATCGCCCGGCGAACCGTTCCGCATAAAATCGGTTGGCCGGCAGGATTTCACCCAGCAGCCCGTTGAGCCGATTCAGTTTCAGGAGGTCGAGTGCCCGGCGATCGGTGGTTGGAGACACGCTGACGAGAGCTTCCTTGGATCGTGTTGTTACTGAGCCCAACCGCTGCGGGGGCAGTTGTAGCCTGGTGGCCGCGGGTCACTCAGCCACCCATCCCAACGGCCACGGCGTTGATCACGGCCACAATCCGAACGGCATCATGACAGGCATCTTCACTCAGGTCGAGCTTTAGCAGGCTGGCCTCATGGCTCTTGAGGCACATCTCACAGCCGGCAAGTGCCGCACAGCCCAGGCTCATCAGCTCAAAGTCAGCCTTGTTCGTCGCCGGCTGATTCATCCGATTCATCCGGAGTCGGGCCGGACGGGCCGAGTAGCTTTCCTTGCCAATCATGTGACGGAATCGGTAGTAGACCGTGTTCATCGCCATGATGCCGGCCGCGGCCTCGGCGTCGGCAAGCACTCCGGCCGCAGCCTCGCCCAGGCAGGCCTGGATATCGGTCACCAACGCCGCAGCCAGTTTTTCGGCCCGAATGAACCGGGCGGCTGCCAGGGCTACACCGAGGGACTGGGCCGACTGCAAGTGCTCACCGGCCAGCACGCTGGAGAGGTTCAGTCGGACATCTTTGAGGTCATCCGGTAGGGTTTCGCGGAGGGCGTCGAGGGCGGGGGTGGCAACAGACATGGAACGGGATCTCCTGAAAATCACAGAGGGTTTTGCGAAGATTCTAGCTGCTGATTGAACCGGAGGGGCCCTGGATGCTACCCTCGGCGAAATTTGTTTTTTCATCAGCTCTGAAGGCCTCTCTGATGCCCCGCCGCGACGACCTCCAGACCATTCTTCTGATCGGCTCCGGGCCGATCGTCATTGGCCAGGCCTGTGAGTTCGACTACTCCGGCACCCAAGCCTGCAAGGCCCTGCGGGACGACGGTTATCGGGTGGTGTTGGTGAACTCCAACCCTGCCACGATCATGACCGACCCAGGGACGGCTGATCGGACCTATATCGAGCCCCTCACCTGGCAGATGCTCGAAAAGGTGATTGCCACCGAGCGACCTGACGCCGTGCTGCCGACCCTCGGCGGGCAGACAGCTCTCAACCTGGCCATGGAACTGGACCACCACGGGGTGTTGGAGAAGTATGGCGTCGAGATGATCGGCGCTCGGGCAGCCGCCATCAAACGGGGAGAGGATCGCGAACAGTTCAAGGCGACGATGGAGAAGATTGGCCTCGACACATGTCGAGGCCGACTTGTGAAGTCGCTGGCCGAGGCACGGGAGATGCTGGTCGAAATTGGCCTGCCGGCGGTGATCCGGCCGAGCTTCACCCTCGGTGGTTCAGGGTCAGGCGTCGCCTACAACCGCGAGGAGTTTGATCAGAAGGTGCAGCGGGGGCTTGACCTCTCGCCGGTAGGAGAAGTGCTGGTCGAGGAGTCAATTCTTGGCTGGAAAGAATACGAGATGGAGGTGATGCGAGATGCCGACGACAATGCCGTCGTCATCTGCAGCATCGAGAATTTCGACCCCTGTGGCGTCCACACCGGCGATTCAATCACTGTTGCTCCCGCGATGACGCTGACCGATCGACAGTACCAGCAGATGCGGGATGCCAGTTTCGCGGTCATCCGGGCCATTGGCGTCGAGACGGGCGGTTCCAACATTCAGTTCGCGGTCCATCCCGAAACTGGCCGGATGATCGTCATCGAGATGAACCCACGGGTCAGCCGGTCGTCGGCTCTGGCCAGCAAGGCGACCGGGTTTCCGATCGCCAAGATTGCGGCCAAGCTGGCCGTTGGCTGGCGGCTGCACGAACTGGCGAACGACATCACCCGGAAGACCAAGGCCTGTTTCGAGCCTTCAATCGACTACGTCGTGGTGAAAGTGCCCCGATTTGCCTTTGAGAAATTCCCTGAGGCCGACAGCAGGCTATCGACGCAGATGAAGAGCGTTGGCGAGACGATGGCGATCGGCCGGACCTTCAAAGAGGCGTTCCAAAAGGCGCTCCGCGGACTGGAGGTTGGTTCGTTTGGATTCGGCAGCGATGGCAAAGATCTCTGGGGCACCCCGCAACAGCCGGCCTTGGATGACATCAAGGCTCGGGTGGCGCGTCCTGACCCGGACCGAATCTGGTATCTACGGTATGCCATTCTCGCCGGTGTCAGCAGCGAGGAGCTGCATGAATTGACCGCGATCGACCCCTGGTTTCTTGACCAACTCATGCAGATTGTCGAGGTCGAGCAGGCAGTTCGGGCCGCCGGCACGCTGGCCGGCTGTGACGACCGGCTGCTCCGGCGGGCCAAGCAGGCCGGCTTCTCTGACCGTCAACTGGCGGGAATGCTCGGGGTCGCTGAGTTGGAAGTGCGGGAGAGTCGTAAGGCCCGTGGCATCCTTGCCACCTTCAAGGCCGTTGATACCTGCGCCGCGGAGTTTGAGGCTGAGACTCCCTACTATTACTCGACCTGGGAGGACGAGGACGAGACCCCGGTGAAGCCGGCTGGCCGGAAGCGGGTGATGATTCTCGGTGGTGGCCCCAATCGAATCGGCCAGGGGATTGAGTTTGACTATTGCTGTTGCCATGCCAGCTTTGCGCTTCGTGAACTTGGTATCGAGAGCGTGATGGTCAACTCAAACCCCGAAACGGTCAGTACCGATTACGACACCAGCGACCTACTTTTCTTTGAGCCCCTCACTACTGAGGACGTCCTTAACATCGCCGACCGAATCGATCCCGATGGCGTGATCGTCCAGCTTGGCGGCCAGACTCCGCTCAATCTGGCCCGGGCACTTTCCGCCGCCGGCCTCCCGATCATCGGCACCGATGTCGACACGATCGAAGAGGCCGAAGATCGGGAGAAGTTTCGCGAACTGCTGGACCGGCTTGAACTCAAACAACCGGCCAGCGGGATCGCCCGCACCCTTGAGCAGGCCCGCCGGGAGGTGGCCCGGATTGGCTATCCTTCGCTGGTACGGCCCAGCTTTGTGCTTGGCGGCCGGGCGATGGAGATCTGCTACGACCAGGCTCAGTTCGAACGGTTTGTGGCCGAGGCTTTTACTGTCTCCCAGGGGCAGCCGGTCTTGATTGATCGGTTTCTCGAGGATGCCATTGAGGTCGACGTTGATTGCATCGGTGACGGCGCTGATGTGATTGTGGCCGGGGTGATGGAACACATCGAAGAGGCCGGAGTGCACTCGGGTGACTCGGCCTGCTGCATCCCGCCGCACAGCCTCGCCCCGGAGACAATCACCGTCATCAAACAGGCGGCCATCAGCCTGGCGAAAAGCCTTGGGGTTGTGGGGCTGATGAACGTCCAGTTCGCGGTCAAGCGGGAAGAGGCTGGGCCGACCCTCTATGTGATCGAGGTCAATCCTCGGGCCAGCCGGACCGTTCCCTTCGTGGCCAAAGCGACTGGTGTGCCTGTGGCCAAGATTGCCGTCAAAGTAATGGCTGGGCAGAGTCTGGCTGAGCAGGGCGTCACTGCCGATCCGTTGCCATCCCATGTAAGTGTGAAAGAAAGCGTCTTTCCGTTCGTGAAATTCGCCGGGGTCGATATTGCCCTGGGGCCGGAAATGCGGAGCACCGGTGAGGTGATGGGCGTCAGTGATAACTTCAGCATCGCCTTCGCCAAGGGGCAGCTTGCCGCTGGCACGGTGCTGCCGGAATCGGGCACGATCTTTCTGAGTGTTGCCAGTGATCCGGCCAAGCAGGCAATGGTCGGAGTGGCCCGGCGATTGGTTGAACTCGGTTTTAGCTTGATCGCCACGTCGGGGACGGCCCGAGCACTCAGCGAGGCGGGGGTGCCGGTGGAGCCGGTGAAAAAGCTCCAAGAGGGGCATCCCAATTTGATTGATTACCTGATCGATGGCCGGGTACAGCTCATTTTCAATACGCCCCGCGGCAAAGGCGCCCGCACTGACGAGGGTCGCATTCGGGCGGCGAGCGTTCTCTACGGTGTGCCCTGCATCACGACTCTGCCGGCAGCCGAGGCCTGCGTGCGGGCCATGGAGGCCTTGCAGCATGAGCCGCTGACGGTCCAGGCGATGCAGGATCGCTTCATCGACGTTGCGACTGCCGCCGAATGATGAGAGCCGTCAGCCTTCTCTGCAGTTGATGCTGCGGACAACTGTGAGTCTCGCATGCCGTCTTTTCCCGATCAGCCTCCGCCACCGCGGCCATTGCTGCCAGCCGCAGCCGAAGAGCCCCCGCGGCTGACTGCCCGGACTCTTGATGGCTTGGAGTGGCTGCTGGCGGCTGAACTTGAGTCGATGGGGGCCACCGAGCTACGGGTTGGCCGCCGCACCGTTGAATTCTCCGGCAGCACCGAGACGCTCTATCGTTCAGTCCTCGAAAGCCGCACCGCGATCCGGGTCCTTGAGCCGCTGGGACGGTTTGCGGTCGATTCGCCCGATTCGCTCTATCGGGCTGTGGCCTCCATCGATTGGCTGGCCCAGCTCAAGCCAACTCAGACGCTGCGGGTCGATGCAGTGGTGCACGACAGCTTTGTGAGCCATTCGCTTTACGCCGCTCAAGTGGTTAAGGATGCCGTGGTCGATAGGCTGCGGGCGGCGACCGGTCGGCGGCCAAATGTGCAGCTGCACGGAGCGAGTCTGCGGCTGGCCCTGCATCTGTCCGGTGGCACCGCCACCCTGTTCCGCGATGCGGCGGGGCAGTCGCTGCATCAGCGGGGATGGCGGCAGGGCAAGGTTGAGGCCCCGCTGTCAGAGGTGCTCGCCGCCGGCATCCTTGGGCTGGCTGGCTGGCAGCCGGGTGAGCCTATCCTCGATCCGTTCTGTGGCTCCGGCACGCTGGTCATCGAGGCCGCCACGCAGGCGGCCGGCATCGCCCCGGGCCTCCCGCGGGCCCGCCGAAAAGGGCACGGATTCTTTCGCTTTGTTGACTGCGACCGGCAGTTGGCGGCCCGGATTGTGGCTGAGTTGGAGGCTCGGGTGTGTCAGCCTGATGGCTGCTTTCACGCTAGTGACCTGGACCCAGGTGCGGTTGCTGCTGCCCGGGAATCGGCAGCAGCGGCCGGGCTAAGCGAGTTCATCACGATTGAACAGCGACATTTTGAAGAGGTGGTGCCGGGAACTGAGCCGGGGCTGGTGGTGACCAATCCGCCCTACGGCGAAAGGCTGCCGGTGGCTCGGGCGGCAGCCATCTTCCGCCGGCTGGGCGACTGGCTGAAGCTTCGCTGCGGCGGCTGGCGAGCGGCAGTGCTGGCCCCAGCAACCACGGCCAAGGCGATTGGCCTCAAGCCGCATCGCCGGGTGCCGTTGGCCAATGGCCCGATTGACTGCCGGTTGGTGGAGCTATTTGTGCGGCAGCGTTCTGAGCCGCCACAGCGGCTGGTCGAAGCAGAGCAGGGCGGGGGATCTGCTGCCGCTCACGAGCCAGTCGATCAGCTGTCGGTGAGTCGTACGGTTGCCGATCAGTTGGGAGACTTTCGGCGGCGGCTGGCGAAGCGGGCCAGGCATTTGGGTCGCTGGGCCCGCCGGCAGGGGATTGAGGCCTATCGGCTCTATGATCGTGATATCCCCGAGATTCCACTGGTAATTGACTGCTACGGCGGTCATCTCCATGTCGCTGAGTATGAGCGGCCGCACGACCGCACGGCAATTGAGCACGATGTCTGGCTTGATCGAATGGTCGAGGCGGCGGCGGTGGAACTCAGCGTCCCCATCGACCGGGTCTTCCTCAAGACCCGTCGCCGTCAGCGAGCTGGTGGGCAGTACGAGAAGGTCGACGACCGGCAGGCGACGTTCACTGTCGCTGAGGGCGATCTGCGGTTTGAGGTGAACCTCTCTGACTATCTCGACACTGGTCTGTTTCTCGATCATCGGCTCACCCGCGCACTTGTGCGGGGTGAGGCTGCTGGCCGCCGGCTGCTCAACCTCTTCTGCTACACCGGCAGTTTCTCGGTGGCTGCGGCTGCTGGGAACGCGGCCACGACTATCAGCCTCGATCTTTCCAACACTTATCTCGACTGGACCCGGCGAAATCTGACTGCCAACGGCTTCATCGACCGCCGCCGGCATGACCTGGTGCGGGATGATGCCCGGGCCTTTCTTGAGCATCGGTTCAGGCGTGGTGACTCTCCGTTCGATCTGGTTGTGGTCGACCCGCCGACCTATTCGCGATCGGCCAAGGCGGCGACCGATTGGGATGTGCAGCGGGACCATGCCGATCTCCTCGAGCTGGTGGCTGACAATCTCGCACCAGACGGAGTGGTCTACTTCTCGACCAACTTCCGCCGGTTCAAGCTTGAGGAGGAGCGGCTGGCCCAGCGGTATGCCCTGCGAGAGATCACTCGGCAGACGATTCCGGAGGATTTTCGCAACGCCCGGATTCACCGGGCCTGGCGGCTCGTGAAACGCTCGTGACAGTGATGAAGCGGGTGGAAGAAAATGTCAGCGAAAAAAAGATGGTCTGGCCGATGACGAGAGAGCGTTCACCACGAAGGCGAGGAGGAAATACCGTGTGGCCGATGCTGTTCGCCGCGAAGCGAAGCTTGGCTGCGTTCTTTCTGCTGGTTGGCAGTCTTGTGGTCGGCTGTCGGCCGCCGGCACTCGAAAAGGTGGTGATCGTTTCCAGCCTGCCACGGACTGGACCGGCGCGACAGACGAGCGAGGCGATCGTTCGGGGCATTCGACTGGCCATTGACGAGGCTGGTGGCAGGGCAGGGTTGTTCGAGTTGCAATATCTCGACCTCGACAACGCTTCGGTTGCCACGGGACGCTGGACGAGTGAAGGCGAGGCGGCCAATGCTCGGCGGGCAGTCCACGACTCAAATGTCGTAGCAGTAATTGGAACCCTCAACTCGGCAGCGGCCCGGGTTTCGCTGCCAATCCTGAACTATGCTGACCTGCTGATGGTTTCACCGGCCAACACCGCTGTGGGCCTGACCAAACCGGGCCTCGGGCAGCCAGGTGAGCCGGCAATCTATCGCCCCTCCGGCCGGCTGAACTTCATCCGGGTGATTCCCGCAGACGACGTGCAGGGGCCGCTGGCTGCCGACTGGGCGTTCGGCCGTGGCCTTCGCCGGGTTTGTGTGGTCGATGACGGCGGGGTGTACGGCCGTGGCGTCGCCAGCATGTTTGCCGATCGCTGCCGACAGCATGGCATGCCCCTGCTCCTGCACGAATCAATCGACCCCCAGGCCGCTGAGTTTCGTTCCTTCGTTGCTGCCATCACGGCAGCAGACCCGGATCTCGTCTATTTTGGGGGGAGCACGCAGACCAAGGGTGGCCAGCTTGCCCGAGACCTGGCCGCAGCTGGCTGTGAAGCAGTGCTGCTTGTCCCAGATGGTTGCCTCAATCAGGCCTTTATCGATGCCGCTGGTCCGGCAGCGGTTGAGGGGCGGTGCTTTGCCACCTTCGGCGGTCCCTCCCCTGACCGTCCCACTGCCCGCGGGGCTGCCTTCGCTGCCGCCTACCGTCAGCGGTTCGGCAATTCCCCCGAGCCCTCCGCCTTTTGTGGGTATGAGGCGGCAGGCGTCGTGCTGCAGGCAATCGCGGCGGCTGGCAGCCGGAATCGTCGAGCCATTACCACAGCGGCGTTGGCGACCGCCGACTACGAAGGCGTTCTCGGCCGCTGGAGTGTCGACGCAAACGGCGATACGACGCTGCGGGAGCTGTCGATAAGTGTTGTCCGGAACGGTCGATTTGTTCATGAAGAGATGGTTTCGGCAACTGGCATGGGCGGCGGGCCGGATGGAGGGTAAGACTCGCAGCATCGAATTTCCGTCCCCGCTCATACTTTTCCAGCATTCCTCCCAGCGTGAACCTCGCCACCCTCCTTCATCAGTGTCTGATTGGCCTGACCAGTGGCGGCTTTCTGGGCCTAATCGCTGTTGGTTACACGCTGGTCTACGGCACGGTCGGTCTGATCCACTTTGCCCACGGTGATGTGGTGATGTTGGGGGGCTGCCTGGCGGTGACGCTCCTGGCTCTGGCGGGACCACTGCCGCTAGAGCCGGTGGCCGGCGGGTTGCTGATCCTAACCGTCGCCCTCGGCTGTGGGCTGTTCTGTGGCAGTCTCAACGTCCTCATCGACCGGGTCATCTACCGGCCATTGCGGCAGGCGCCCCCGATCGCTCCGCTGGTCTCGGCTGTTGGCGTGTCGTTCATCTTGATGAACATCGGCCTCCTCTGGATTGGCCCAACCGATCAGACCTTTCCCGAGGTGCTGCCCACCGGCGATCGGCAGGCTGCAGGCAACTGGTTTCCGTGGAGTGATTTGCTGGTATTGGCGATCGTGTTGCCTGCATTCGGTGGCCTGGCGTTGCTGTTGCAACGAACCGGCTTCGGTCGTTCGCTCCGGTCGGTCGCTGCTGTGGCCCGGGTGGCCAACCGGACGAGAGGCCCTGAACGATTCATTACGGCCACGTTCTTTCTGGGGGGATTTCTCGGCGGGCTGGCGAGTGTGGCGACCGGCATCCATGCCACCACCATCAATTATCAACTTGGCTATCAGACCGGGCTTTACGCCCTATCGGCGGCTGTCCTGGGTGGGATTGGCAGTGTGCCGGGGGCAATTGTGGGTGGGCTGCTGGTCGGTGTGGTGCGGGCAGCTTCAGTTGCCATTGTTGGCCCCCGCTGGGCTGTTGCGACGGTCTTTCTAATGCTGATGCTCGTCCTCGCGTTTCGACCACAGGGGCTCTTCGGCCGGCCAGCGGCAGCGGGGAGAGCGAGATGAGAACTGGTCGGCTACATCTGTCTCGGCTGTCACACTGGCTGGCTCGTCACTGGGAGGTGCCGACCTTCGGGCTTTTGGCTCTCGCGCCCTGGCCGCTCGCTGACACCTTTGGCGGTATCGGAGGGCCGCTGACCTCGGTAGTGATCCTCTGCATCGCTGCGCTTGGCCTGAATGTCGTTGTTGGTTCTACCGGATTGCTCCACCTTGGGATTGCTGCATTCATGGGGCTTGGCGGCATCCTGCTGGCCATCTTGACCGTACCGACCAACCCACTGGAAATCGGCTTTCTGCCGGCCTTGTGCTGTAGTGTGCTGATCACGGCCGCCATCAGTGGTCTGCTGGCTGCTGCCACACTCCGCCTCAGGAGCGAATCGCTCGCCGTCGTGACACTTGGCTTCGGCGAAGTAGTCCGCGCCCTCCTGGGTAACCTCCAGCAGATCTCTGGCGGCATGCAGGGGCTTAGCCCGGTTCCACCACCGGCCGCGGGGCTGACGCTCGCCGGGATCAACCTCGGTCGGGCGTTTGTCATCGATCCCCGCTGGTTCTATTACCTGGCGGTTGGCAGTCTCCTTGCGGTCGTACTAACACTCCGCCGCCTGGAGCGGTCAGCGATTGGTCGGTCGTGGATCGCCTTTCGGGAGGATCCAATTGCAGCAGCGACCATTGGGGTTTCGGGCACCCGCGTCCGGCTGACGGCCTTTGCCATTGCCGCCGCCATCACGGGGCTGGCTGGCTGCCTCTCGGCGGCCAATCTAGGTACAACGGGCGATCCCGATACCTATGGATTCGGACGATCAGTCGCAATTCTTTGTGCGGTCATGCTTGGTGGGCTTGGCAGCCTGCCGGGAACGCTGCTGGGCGTGGGTATCCTCTTTGGGCTCGACATCGTCGTGATTCCTGCCGCCGACGCCTGGTTGCAGCAACTGCAGCCAGCATCCTCGGCCGCCGGTCCGCTAACGGTGGGCAGTTGGCGGCTGGCATTGGTCGGTCTTGCGCTGATCGTAATGATGCGATTCCGGCCGGAAGGACTTCTGCCATCCGACCGCTTGGTTGCCGAACTGCGTGAGGCCCGTCGATGAACCGCTGGGAGCCAGGTTTCCGACGCCGTGGTGCCGCGGCAACTGCCGACATCCCGCTCCTGGATGTCGATCGGCTGACAGTCAAAGTTGGTTCGACTGTTCCGGTACAACAGCTCGAGTTCGATGTTTCGGAGGGAGAGGCCGTCGCGCTGCTGGGTCCTGGACACACTGGAAAGGCGGCAATTCTCGACTGCATTGGTGGCCTCCGGGCCGCCAGCGCGGGGTCGGTGCGGCTCAACGGCCACCGGCTCAAACAATCGTTCACAGCGGCCACCTTTTGGCTGGTGCTGGCCAGCGGCCTGCTAATCGGGCTGCTGGCTGCCGCCGTAGCAGTCGACGTCGACAGCCTCTGGCTGGCGGTCGTGAAACGTGGTCTAGCAGTCGATGAGCCCTTTACTCCGGCGACTGTTGCGAGTCGTCTGCGCAGCTATTTTCGATCTGAGCTCGCAATCGACCCGCTCGCCGACCATTGGCGGATTGTCACGCCCGATGGCCGCGAAGTGCTGGCAGTTCGCCGCGAGTTGGCTGAGGCCCGTGAACTGCGAAACCAACTGCAGGCAGCGGTGACCGCCCGCCGCATTGGGCCAGCGACGGTGCCCGATCTGAGCGATCTGGTGGGAGATGCCAACGAGCCCCGCCGGCTACTGCCACTCGACGAGGCAACGCTCGACCGGCTTGCTGCCGGCAAGCGGTCGGTCAGGTTGCGGGGCTGGACAGCGTTGGCGGGTGGCATGGCACTCGGTATCGCCATGGCATTGGCTATCTGGCAACAGGGCCGACGGTCGCCGCAGGTTGCTGCCCGCGGGGGCGTGGCCCGCACGTTTCGACAGCCCCGGATCTTTCCGGCGATGACGGTTGAGGAGAACGTGCTGGTTGCCGCGGAACAGGCTGCTGCTTCCGGCGGCTGGCGAAACTGGTGGTCTTCCAGTGCTCCCGACCGGGCAGCCGATGTGCTGATATTTGTCGGACTCGATGGCCATCAGCAGCAACTGGCGGGAGAGTTGTCGCCGACGGAACAACGGCTGCTTGAGCTGGCCCGGGCGTTGGCGATTGGTCCTCGGCTGTTACTGATTGATGAGCCCGAGGCCGGGCTTACCGAGGCCGAGCAGCAGTCGTTGGCCGACCTGCTGACCGCCGTCCGGCAGCAGCAGGTCACGCTGCTGATGACAGCCTCGACCGCCGGGCCGTTGACGGCCCTTTGCGATCGGGTGATTCCACTCGATCGGTGA
>CAZKSP010000047.1:0-12993 GCA_964555385.1 uncultured Chitinophagaceae bacterium | reverse complement strand
TGCACAACGGAGCCAGAAAAGCTGCCGATCACCATTCTCTCGCGGTGCCAGCGATTCGACTTCCAGGCTGTCAGTGCTGGGGCGATCACCGGTCGGCTGGCCCAGATTGTCGAGGCGGAGGGGGTGCAAGTGGCCCCAGCGGCCCTCGGCCTGATCGCCCGACGGGCGGCCGGCAGCATGCGGGACAGCCAGTCACTGTTGGAGCAGCTGCTGGGTATCGCCGTTGGTGACGGTGATGAAATTGGCATCGAAGAAGTCCAGTCGCTGATTGGCATCGGTAGCGAAGAGAAAATCGGCCGGCTGCTGCAGGCGATTGTCTCGCGGGATGCTGCTGCTGCCCTCGCCGCACTCGATGATGCCCTGTCCGGCGGTGCCGATGCCGGGGGTGTGCTGGAGCAACTACTGGCGGTCCTTCGGGACTGCCTGGTGGCCAGCGTCGGCTGTGGTCCTGAGGCCCTGTTGGCTGGTGATGGCTGCGGGGTTGATCTTGCAGCCCTCGGGCGGGAGACCGGTACCGAAACCCTGCTGGCGATGCTGCAGATTGTTGATCAGTCCCTCGCCCGGATGCGGCAGAGTACCCACGCCACGGTGCTGGCTGAGATGGCGGTGGTCCGGCTGACCAGCCTGGAAGACCTCGACAGCCTCGTTGAGGTGATCGATCGGGTCGCTGCTGGTGAGTCGCCTTCCGTCGCAGAAAAAAAAAAGCCCCAGCCCGCAGCGGTAGCAGCCGCACCGGCGGCTGAGCCGGCCGGGGTGCAGCAGGCGGAGCCAGCTGTGGGGACGACTTCGGCTGCAGTACCCGCAGTTGGCGTTCACAAACCAACTGCGGCGGCCGCTGAAACGGCGGTGTCGGCTTCCGTACCGCTGCCCGATGCACTGAAGTCCTGGAACGAAGCGGGGGCAGCAGTCGGTGGCATCGCTGAGGACTTTGCTGCGATGGCCGTCGAAGCTGTCTGGGAAGGAAACAGCCTGCAGGTGGAACTGCCCGCCAGCGGGACGTCGGCGTCGGCCTTCCTCAGCCGGCCAGAAATCGTTGGCCAGTTTCAGGAGGCGCTCAGCCGGGTTGCTGGCCGACCTTGTCGGTATGCTGTTAGCTGCCGCAAGGACGAGCAGCTACCCAAACCCGCTGCCGGGGGCCAGGCTGCAGCGGGCGGGAAACAGACCAAGCAGGCCACTGATCGGAGTCGTGGCCGCGGGCTTTCGTCGGCAGCCCTGCTGCGGGAGACCATGGACCATCCCCTTGTCAGCCACGCCCGAACCATTTTCGACGCCGCCATCCGCAAGGTGGAGCCACCCCGGCGACCTCCCCCAGAGGCTGTTCAACCTGCTGAATCTGACTCAGCCTCCCCGTCCGCCCAAGAGCCTGGAGACGCCTGATGCCCGAACCGACCTCGGCTATTGGCCAACTGATTGAGGCCTTTGCCAGCCTGCCGAGCATTGGCCGCAAGAGTGCCGAGCGGCTTGCCTATCATGTGCTTAAGATGCCGCATGATGAGGCGATTGCCTTCGCGGAAAGTATTCGGGCGGTGAAGGAGAACCTTCGTCCCTGCCGCATCTGCTTCAATCTGACTGAGGCAGAGCAGTGTGAGATCTGTACCGACCGCCGCCGCGATCCCGGTCTGCTCTGCGTGGTGGAGCAGGTGCGTGACCTGTTGGCCATCGAGCAGGCCGGCAGCTTTCGCGGGCTCTACCATGTGCTGCAGGGACGGCTGGCCCCCTTGGAAGGTGTCGGTCCAGAGAAACTCTCGATTGATGCCCTGATCAAGCGGATTGAGCAGGGGGGGGTTCGTGAGGTGATCATGGGCACCACACCGAATGTCGAAGGGGATGGCACCGCCCTCGCGATCGCCTCGCGGCTGGCGGGGCTGCCCGTGAGCATCACGCGGCTGGCTCGCGGCCTGACCGTGGGGGCCTCGCTGGAGCAGGCAAACCGTGACATGCTTGCCGATGCCATTGCCAGCCGCCAGCCTTTTTAATGCAGCTTGTCTACTGCTTGTCTGCCCCTTCACTGTCCGCAGCTTTTTGTTTTCGCCACGAAAGCACCTCCGGGCACAAACGCGAAGCTGTTCGTGTTGGGCAATTTCTTCGTGTCCGTCGTGCTGAGCCTCCTGCCACGAGGCTTTGGCAGATTTGGTCACCGGCTGTCGCAGGATGAGAATGGTATGCTTAGTCAGCGGCCAGAGATCGTATCTGGCGGCATCTGACAGTTCCGAAAAACGGATGCGGTTCAATGTCAATGCGAATGTCCTTCGGGCAGGAAATGCGGATGGCGCAAAAGCAGGTGCTTGCGCCCCGCATGATCCAGTCGATGGAGATTTTGCAACTGCCGCTGATGGCTCTTGAGGAACGGATCGAGCAAGAAATCCAGAACAACGAGACGCTGGAACTGGTCGAGCCCGAGGCCGAAACGGGCGGGCAGGATGAGCCGGAGGCCCAGCCACCGGCTCAGACGGTGGACGAACAGCCGCTGGTGGTCGACCAGGAACATGCCAATCAGGCCGACTTTGAACGGTCCTACGACTGGTCGAACGAATACCCCGATATCGACGAGGATCGCCGCCGGCCTTCAGCTGGCCGCATCGATGAGGCCTCCGACCGCTATCTCGATGCCATGGCCAACATGGAGGACCGGCCCGAGACGCTCTTCAACCATCTTCACGAGCAGCTGGCCAACTATGACCTCACCCCCGAGGTCGGACAGGCGGCCGACAAAGTGATCTTCAATTTGGACACCAACGGTTACCTGGCGATGCCGCTTGAGGAACTGATCGACCCGGTGCCGACCGATGCTGCCGGCCTGCCTGCCGTGGCCGATCCGGAGGCCTTCCGGGCGACCCAATTGGCCGCCCTTGAGCAGGGCCTGGCCGTGGTGCAGAGCATGGATCCGCCGGGTGTCGGGGCCCGTGACCTCAAGGAGTGCCTGCTGCTTCAGCTGGATGGCAGGCAGCCGCATGCGGCGCAGTTGCGGCAACTGATCCGTGATCATCTTGAAAACCTTGCCGCCAACCGCCTGCCCCTGATTGAACGAAAGACGGGACTGTCGATTGAGGAGATCGAATCGCTGCGAGAGGCGCTGCACGGGCTCCAGCCGAAGCCAGGGGCCATCTTCAGCCTGCCATTCGTGCCGCCGGTGAAGCCAGACGTCTATGTCGAACAGCAGCCCGATGGCAGCTGGAAGGTTCGGCTGGAGGAGATCGACCTGCCGAATCTTCGGATCAGCCCGACCTATCGCGGCATGCTGCAGGCGGCCAGTACCGACGCGGAAACCCGTGAATACATCAAGCGGAAGATCAATTCAGCCCAGTGGTTGATTGAGGCAATTGAGCAGCGGCGGAGCACCTTACTGAAGACCGCGCAGGCCATTGTCGATCATCAGACCAGGTTTTTCAGCGAGGGGCCCGAAGCGATTGAGCCTCTCAAGATGCAGCAGATTGCCGACCGGATCGGCATGCATGTCACCACTGTGAGCCGGGCCGTCGATGACAAGTGGCTTCAGACTCCGCGCGGTCTCTTTCCGCTGCGGCGGTTCTTCGTCGGCGGCACGGTCAGTGCCGATGGTGGTGAGGTGGCCTGGGATGCCGTCCGCATGAAGCTGCAGGAGATTGTCCAAGAAGAGCCCAAGGACAAGCCTTTCAGCGACGACGAACTGGTCGAGGAACTCGCCAAGCGGGGCATCACGGTTGCCCGTCGTACCGTGACGAAGTATCGCAAGGGCATGAACATCCCCAGTTCGCGTCAGCGACGGGACTGGAAGCTGGCCCGCCAACACCCGCCCGCCGACGCCACCATCGTTGATGGACCGTCGCCACTGCCACCCACCTGATCCAATTCACTCCAGCCTCGGAACCGCCATGCGTTGCCCTTTCTGTCGTGTTGATAATGACCGGGTGATCGACTCGAGGGCCGGGGATGACGGTGCCAGCATCCGCCGTCGCCGCGAGTGTCTCGGCTGTCGACGCCGGTTCACGACCTACGAGCGGGCCGAGCGGCAATTTCTGTCGGTTCTTAAGAAGGATGGAGAGCGGGAGCCCTTCGATCGCGACAAACTCAAGCGGGGACTGGCGAAAGCCTGCTGGAAGCGGCCGGTAACGGAGGAGGACATCGAGGGGATCATCGCCACGCTCGAGACCGAACTCTACGGCGGCTATGAAAGCGAGGTGCCCAGCGGCATTCTTGGAGAACGTCTGATGGAACTGCTGCGGGCGGTCGATCAGGTGGCCTACGTCCGATTTGCCAGCGTCTATCGTGAATTCAAGGACGTCCGGGATTTCGTTGAGGAACTCGAGCCGATCCTGGCTGAGGCCCGCCGGACAACGGTCAGCCCGGAGCAGTCGTAGGGACGGCGGCTGCACCGGCCGACCGGGCATAGTCACCGCGGCTGCCGCCGGTCTTTGACTCTAACTGGACGGCCTCAATGGTCATGCCCCGGTCGAGCGACTTTGTCATGTCGTAGACCGTGAGGGCAGCAGCTGTCACCGCCGCCAGGGCTTCCATCTCGACGCCGGTTTTAGCGGTCGCCCGGACGGTTGCCTGGATGGTGACGGCGGGGCCACCCTCAGCTGTGGGAACGAGCTGCAGGCTGACTTCAACACTATCCAGTGGCAGCGGATGGCACAGCGGCACAATGTCAGCGGTTCGCTTGGCTGCCATAATGCCGGCCAGTCGGGCGGTGGCGATCGGATCACCCTTGGCCAACCGGCCCTCACGGATGGCGGCCAGCGTGGCCGGCTGCATCACGATCCGGCCGCTGGCCGTCGCAGTCCGCAGCGTGATTGGCTTGCTGCCGACGTCGATCATCTGAATAGGGTGCAGGCTCGTTTCCATCGCTGCGAGCATACCTGCATTCCGGCCGAAAACACACAGGGGCCGGTATGCCCAATTGGCACACCGGCCCCTGGCATGGAGTCGCTGGAAAGCCCGCGTCACACGAGCTCTTTGCGTGAACCGATCAGCGTCCGGAGCCGCTCGGCCAGCAAGGCCACGTCGAAGGGCTTCTTGAAGCTCTCGTTGACGTGTGCCCGATCGACCGTGATCTGCGAACCGTCATCTGGCAGCAAGGCGATCACAATCGTGTCCGCATACTCAGCGTTTCTTCGCAGATTCTGGCAGATCTGCTGCGCATCGATGCGGCCGATGGCGTAGTCGACCACGATGCAATCAGGATGGAAGCTCTCGGCCTGAATGCCAGCCTCGAAACCACTGGCGGCCACCTGTATTTTGAACGACTGCTCGGCCGGCAGGTGCCGCTTGAGGTTCTCAATCAGCAACTGATCCTGACCAACCATCAGCACTTTGGCCATGGCCTCATCCTCGAGGTCGCCCAGCGGCATGCCGTGCTCCTTGAGGAACTTGATCAGGTATTCCCGCGGAATGCGGCGGTCCTGCGACCCGGGGATTCGGTATCCCTTGAGCCTGCCCGAATCGAACCATTTACTGACGGTCCGCGGGGCAACCTTGCAGATCTTCGCGACCTGGCCTGTTGTAAACACCTTCATTACTTGGACTCCATTGGATCTTCGTGTCCGGACTCATCCTTGGCCAGCCCGCACTCGCGATGAGTGTCGAGACACGGCCCCCCCGACGCGGTTCAAACCATCGGGAAGGCCGCGTCACCAGCTTCCGACGGGGCGGCGTTACGCAGTGGGGGCCGTGAGAAAGGCAGTCCGCCCGCCTTACTGCCAACCTTTCGGTTGAACAGTCCGGCGAATGCCGAGACCCGCAGGATCCCCCCCTGCGTCATGAACTCCTTCAGTCCCAGCTTTCACCAGGACACTCAGGAAACATGACCGTCCAAGAGGGTAGATCGAAAGATCACGTCGTGAGACTTGAGCCGTTCTTCCGGAAGAATCTGGTCACGCCACTGATCACGCTGCTGCCGACCTTGCCGGGGCCTCTTTTGCCTCGAATTTGACCGCCACACGCTTGGAAACGCCCGACTCTTCCATGGTGACCCCGTAGAGGGTCGTGGCGGTGGCCATGGTCTTCTTGGAGTGAGTGACCACAATAAATTGGGTCGCGGAGAGAAAATCTCGCAATACGCCCACGAATCGATCGACATTTGCCTCGTCGAGGGCGGCGTCAACCTCATCAAGCACGCAGAAGGGGCTGGGACGCGATCGAAATATGGCCAGCAGGAGGGCAACGCAGGTCATGGTTTTCTCGCCGCCTGACAGCAGCGAGATGTTGCGGGGCTCTTTGCCCGGTGGGCGGGCAACAATCTCGACGGTCGTCTCCAGCAGATCCATGTCAGGGTCAAGCACAATGTCGGCCTGACCGCCACCAAAGAGCCGTTCAAACAATTCCCGGAATTCCCCACGAACCCGTTCGATTGTTTCGCCCAGCAGCCGGCGACTTTCCTCGTCGATTCGCTCAATCAGCTTTTCGACTACCTGCTTGGCCTCGGTGACATCAGCGAGTTGCCCCTCGAGTTCAGCGAGACGGCCGGCCAACGCCTCGGCTTCGGCAAGGGCTTCGAGGTTGACTGAACCGATTGAGCCGAGTTTGCGGCGGACTTCGTCGATGGCGGCGTCAAGCTCGTCACGAGCACCTGGAACGTCGATTGGCTCACCCTCAAAGTCGGTCGTTGCCGGCGAGGGCAGGGGGGCATCGGGGTCGATCTGGTAGTCATCCTGAAGCCGCTCAAGCACCCGGCTTCTCTGGTGGCTGGCCGCCTCCCGCTGAAGTGCCGCCGCATGGGAGCGTTCGCCTGCGGTCTGGATCGTCTGACGGGATGATTCAAGAGTTGCCGTTGCCAGTCGCTTAGCGGACTTGATGGCGGCCTGCCGATCGGTGACCTCTTGGACTCGGCGGGCCGATGATTCGGCAGCGAGGCAGGCTGCGGCGAATCTGTCACCCGCGGTCAGACGTTCCAAATCGACCTCAGCAAGGCGTCGTTCAATCGCCAGATTGCGATCGAGGGCAGCTGTAACCTCATGCCTTCTGGTCTCGGCAGTGGCCAGGCGGGCGGTCAGGGTGGCCGCGATCGCGGCCACTCGTTCCCGACAGTTGGCGTGGTCTCGCTGGAGCTGAGCGACACCGGCCAGCACCTCCTCCCGAGACTGATCGATGGCCGTGAGACTTGTCTCGGCAGATTCGATCTGGTTGGTGGTTTCGACCAGTTGGCCTTCGAGAACTTGTTGATGGGCGGCCGCGGTACGAACTGCATCGGCCGCTGCGACTGCGTTGGCCTCAGCCTCGTGCAACTGATGCTGCGTGCGGTCGACAGCCTGACGACAGCCATTGAGTTCGCGGGCGAGTCGGTCCCGTTCGCTGCGTTGGGCTGCTCGTTCAGCTGCAAGCTCCTGCTGGCGGTTTGCGAGCTGCTGCTGCTCGTTCCGATAGTTTTCGAGTTGCCGCTGGGCGGTTCTGAGTCGAGTGGTGGCGGCGTCCGTTTCGGCTTCGAGTAATTGCTGGCGGGCCTCGAGTTCTCGGCGCTCACTTCGGCGGCTGATCAGTCCGGTACCAGTTCCGGAGGAACCAGTCTCAAAGCTGCCATCGGCTGAAAGCCAGCTGCCATCTTTGGCCAGCAATAGAATGCCGGCTGGAATTGCCGGCAGCAGCCGTCGGGCTGTTGGCAGCGAGTCGACAACCCAAACTCGACCAAGCAGACACCGCCGCAGTCGCGCGGTGGCCGGGTCGGCATCTGATTCGAAGGCAGGAACCGTCGGAATCGTTGGCCCGATGAACGCGGGGTCGGACTCGGTGAGATCCGTGTTGATGAGCTGGTCGAGCCGACCGATCAGTCCGGTGGTGTCAATCGGACAAGAGGCAGGCTCAAAAGTGGGAGGTTCTGGAAGACGGTCGAGGGCGATGAACCCGACACGGCCACCCGCCCGGGCAACATCTGCAGCGGCAGAGGTCGTCATCCAGTCGCCATGCCAATCGAGCAGCTCAGGCATGGCGGCAACGACCAGGCGTTCACCGAGGATCCCGATGGCGATATCGATGAGATTGGCCCAGGGGGCTGTCGCCACAATCAGATCGGCTGGCAGGCCAAGGAGACCGGGGATGTCTTGCGCTGACTGTTCCAGCAGGCTGCGAGTAGCGGCCGAAAGGCCTTCGTGGCTGCTGATCAACTCGTCCAGCAGTTGCTGACGATCACGGGTGGCCTCGAGGCGGGACTTGTGGTCGGTGAGCGTGTGCCAAGCTGTTTCGACGGCCGCTGCCGCCGACTGCTGCTCAGTTTCGAGCCGCCGTTGGCGGTTGGTCAGTTCGGCAGCCCGGTGTTCCAGTGCCGCGAGCGTGCCGTCGGCCGAGGCAATGAGTTCCTCCAGCTGTTTGACTCGCGACCAGCCGGCTGCGACGTCATCGCGACAGGTTTCGACCTGCTGCAGGGCTGCTGCCACGGCATCCCGTCGCTGCTCGGCGACCAGCACGGCCTGCTGGTGGTCAAACTGCTGCCGGTCGAGTCGTCGGCGCAGTTCGGCCAGTTCTCGTTCGATGTCCGTGGCATCCTGCCGGGAGCCGGCTGCTTGCTGCTCCTGCCGCTCGAGGGCTGCGGTGAGTTGCTCGCTTTCGGCAGTGGCTGCGTCCTGCTCAGCGCGGCCGGCAGCGATTGCCGTCAGGGCTGCCTGAAGTTGGCTTTCGGCGTCGGCGGCTGCCCGGCGGGCAGCAGTCACCTCGTTTTCAAGGTCATCACGACGGCCACGGAGCGAGTCGCAGCGGGCCTCGGCAGCAGCAGCCCGCTCGCGATCGTGCGTGAGCTGCTGTCGGCTGGCAGCGAGTTCGGGCTCGAGTTGTCGCTCGTCGTGGCCGAGTTGATTGAGTTGCGCCGCTGCCTCGTCCTGCTGCTGCTCTGCGTCACGCAGCATCGTGTCTGTCTCGGCAATTGTGGCAGCGACCTTCTCTAGCGTGGCCGTGACATCGGCCAGGTCGGCAGCCGCCGCCGTGAACCGTAGGGTCTGGAGTCGGTCGCTCAGTCGCCGCCAGCGGCGGGCACGTGAGGCCTGTGCCTTGACTGTCTCGAGCCGACTGCCGACCTCACCGACAATATCCGCCAGCCGTTGTCGGTTCTGTTCGGTACGCTCAAGTCGGCGAATGGCTTCGGAACGTCGCGAGCGAAATCGGGTGATGCCGGCGGCTTCTTCGAAGACGGCTCGACGCTCCTTGCCCGAGGCGACGAGCAGCGCATCGACCCGACCCTGCTCAATCACGCTGTAAGAGTCGGTTGCGGCACCAGTGCCACTAAGGATTTCGCGGATGTCCTTTAGCCGGCTGACGCCACCGTTGACCAGGTATTCGCTTTCTCCGCTCCGGTAGACCCGGCGCATGATCCGGACCTCGTCCGCCTCCACGGGCAATTCACGGGTCGTGTTGTCGAAAACAAGTGACACCTCGGCTGCATTGAGCGGCTTGCGGGCAGTCGAGCCGGCAAAGATGACATCGGTCGATTCCCGGCCTCGCAGGCTTCGGACCGACTGCTCACCAAGGACCCATTTGATTCCATCGACAACGTTGGATTTGCCGGAGCCGTTGGGACCCACCACGACCGTGATGCCAGCCGGAAATTCAAAGCGAGTCCGGTCAGCAAAGCTCTTGAAGCCGAAAAGTTCGAGCGCCTTGAGCGTGATCATGAACCAGGTTCCAGCCGCGCGGTGTCGAACAAGCTTGGCCAGATGCCGGTCGGTTTGTCATCCTGGTCGGCTTCTGGTTCCGCTGTTTCAGAGGGCTCGATTTCCCGAGAGCGGTCAGCCACCTCTTCGTGAACGCTCAGACGGCCATCAAACTCAGTCGGAATGGCATCGAAGGCAAGGCGGCTGTCGAGTTTTCGTTGTGCGGTGGCCTGTTGCAAAAACTGCACAAGGTCGGGATAGCCGCCGCCGAAGTCGACGATGGCTCGCAGGATCGGCTCAACCTGGGGGACGACGATCTGCTGTTGGTCGGACTCACCGGGGCGGAAGCAGCTGACGGTTGCCTCATCTCCGGTCACGACCACGACGATGGACGGCCCAGCCTCTACCCGGAGCCCATCGTCGATGGGATGGGATGTTCCAAACAGCACAATTTCGGCCCTGGCGGCACGGGTTGCGTGGATCAACGGCTCGCCCGGAACATCGAGCACATGGAACTGACAGGCCTCGTCGAGCGACTCCCCACGGATGTCTGGCAGTCGCGGATCGATCATCGCCAGACCCCGAAAGGCACCGTAACGGGTTTCGGCGCTGCGGCTTCCCAGCAGTGATCGCAAGGCGTCGATACCGTTGGCATCGTCCACGATCGCCAGTGCCGCCAGGGCCTTTGGACGGGCACTGCGGAGGTCGCGGGCCGCCTCGGCCAGCGTGGGGGCAGCCAATGACTCTCCAAGATAGGCCAACGCCTCGGCGGCGACGAAGCGGACCTCTGCATCCTTTGATTCCAGTCCTTCCCTGAGGACACCGATGCCCTCCTTGCCAATCGCTTCAAGGCGGAGGGCTGCTCGCGGTGCTGTCACCGGGTCGGCCAGTTGGCGAGCAAGGAGTTCCAGTCTGGCGTGACGGTTGCCGGCCGGTTCGGCGATGGGAAGCGAACGGACCACGCTGACGTAGCGGGCTAGGTTGTTCTGGTAGACCTTGGGGATTTCCAGTTCGATGAACCGATCGGTTTTTGGGGTGGCGACTCCACGCTTGACTCCGCGGATCATCGCATGGAAGCGACGATTGATGCAGTCACCGATCCGCTTTGACAGTCCGACCGATCGGTGTTCTGGATTAATTGAGAGACCGATTGGCCGGTCGGTCAGGGCGACGCCACCTCCCGGCACTCTGCCCCGCAGGGTGGCGACGGAATCGAGTGTGCCGCTGGAGACCGGGTCGACCAGCATGGGGCCCTCGGCCAAGCCCAGTGTGTGGCCGTCGCGAATCCGATTGCCCAATACGGCCATTTCGACGAGCCGCGTTTCCATCAGATATCCGCCAGCCAGGCTGGTGGTGTCGTGACCAGGAGGAACTTCGACCAAGACATCGAAGTGGTCGCCCTTGCGAATGCCGGGATGCAGGTTTCCACTCACCCACACAAGCGCGGTGGACTGCGTGGCGAGCAGCCTGTTGGGCTCGATCACGCCGCGAGCCTGCATCTCTTCCAGCAGCATCTGACGACGGGGGTCAGGCGGCGGGTCGCAGCCGGTGTCGGCAAGACCGGTCACCAGAGCAGCCCGCTCGATCCGCTGATTACCCAAGCCCCAGGGTGAGGTGTAGTCGCCTACGAGTTGCGTCGCCGCCTCAACCGCTGCAAGCGCTTCGAGTTCGGGACTTTGGCTGCGGATTGCGGGGCCGGCGCAGCCGCAGGTGACCAGGGTCACTGCCAGCAGACTGCGAAAATAATCTGCCACCGCGGGACGCGGCGACCGGCAACTCCGAAAACCCTTGGGGGTTCTTGGTGTTGCCCGGGTGCAGAAAGGCCCGGGAAGACTTTTTCCACAGACAGCCAGACCGACCGATTTAAGAAAACGACCAGCCGAGCTGGTGGAGGCTGCTGGAGGTGGAAACATGCGATTGTCCGGCGGAAGCCCTGCAGAGCTGAGCGGGGGGGTGGGGCATCGGAAAGTTGCGGGAAAATAGGATTCGCCGGCAGGCCGGTCAAGGCAATTTGGGGAATAGTTCTCAACGCCGCGTGGTGGTTTGAGCGGTCTTGGTGGGGCTTCGGAAACCTGCTACCGTCCGCCGCCCGGTGGGCCCAACTGGCTGGTTGAGCGGGTCCATCCATCGATGCACTGTTTCGTTGGAGAAATCTCGTGAAGACGTCCTGCGGCCGCCGCCTGCCCACCCCTGACCAGCTTCAGATTCGTTGGATGATCCGCCGCGACATGGCTGAGATCCTCTGCATCGAAGAGGAGTCGTTCGAGTTTCCTTGGGCTGACGCCGACTTCACCCGCTGCCTGCGGCAGCGGAACTGCATCGGCATGGTGGCCGAGATGGGGGGGGGCGTGGTTGGTTTCATGTTGTATGAACTGCACCGGGCAAAGGTGCATGTGCTGAATTTTGCGGTCGCGCGTTCACATCGGCGGTTCGGCATCGGCACCGGCATGATGACCAAGCTGATTGCCAAGCTCACGCCACAGCGGCGGGACCGAATTGAGCTGGAGGTTCGGGAAACCAACCTGCCAGCACAGCTCTTCTTCCGCTCGCTTGGGTTTCGGGCAACGTCAGTCCTTCGCGACTTCTATCAGGACAGCACTGAAGATGCTTACTTGATGCAGTTCCTCGCGATGCCCGACGTATCCGAACTACCCCGTCGGCTGGCTGGCTAAATCTAAGTGCCCGCCGCTGCGGCTGAGCTCAGCAGCATGTTGAGCTTTCGAGCCCGGTGGCAGAGCCGGCGAACTGTCGCGGTTGGGGTGGCTGCCGAGGCGAAGACCGTGAGGATCGGTGAGCCAGGAGCGATCTGGCTGCCGATGACTGGGCGATCGGCAAGCAGGGGGAAGGCGGCCTCCTCAGCTACTTGTGTTTCATCGATCGTGTGACAAATCTGCTGATCGAGCTCGCTGGTCACGGTCACCAAATTTTGCACGAAGAGAATGGCCTTAGCCCAGTTGCTCTGGTCGCCCTGTGACGGTGACGGACGCGGGCTCTGCAAGCCAAAGGCTGCCAGATGAGTGGCGACCAGGCTGATTCCAGTTCGTCGTTCAATGAGTTCCATGGTTGCTGTCGGCCGCGGGTTGATCTCAATCAGGATTGGCCTAGGGGAATGTCCGACTCGTTTACGCGGGAGCAGGAAATCGACACCAACCAGACCTGCAAGCTGGGTTCTTTCATTGATTTGCTGCAGGAGTTGTTCAAGTGACTGCCGCAGCGGGGTATCCGGAAGCGGTAGTGGCAGTTCGACGCCGCCGCAAAAGCTAAACGGTGCCGCATGGCACCATGAGAGGCCGCTGAACTGCCGGCAGAGTCCGAGCAGGCGCGGAGTCTTTCGGTCCAGCAGCAGACTCACTGACAAGGAAACTCCCTCGACAAACCGCTGCCAGTACGCTGCCGGAGCCGGTCGGTCTTCCGTCCATTGGGTGATCCCGTGCCCCCCGGC